>NZ_SOGM01000014.1:0-67813 GCF_004403545.1 Cryobacterium sp. TmT2-59
GGACGGGACGGGACGGGACGGGACGGGACGGGACGGGACGGGACGGGACGGGACGGGACGGGACGGGACGGGACGGGACGGGACGGGACGGGTGCCCGGTTGGGCGGGTGCCCGGTTGGGCGGGTGGGGTCAGGACGCGGCGGCGGCCTTCGCCGCTGCGGCGGCGGCGGACTTGACTGCCTTGGCGGCCTTGGCTGCGGCGCGCAGGCGGGAGACCTCGTAGAGGGTCACTCCGGCCGCGATGCCGGCGTTGAGCGACTCGGTCGACGCGCTGATCGGGATCGAGACGATCGCATCGCAGGTCTCGGTGACGAGGCGGGACAGGCCCTTGCCCTCGCTGCCGACCACGATCACGATCGGGCGTTCGGCGAAGCCGATGCCGAGCTCGGGCAGCTGCGTATCGCCGTCGCCGGCCAGGCCGATGACGAGCACGCCCTGCTCCTTCAGCGACTTGAGCGTCTGGGTCAGGTTGGTCGCCATGGCGACGGGGAGGCGGGCCGCGGCGCCGGCGGAGGTCTTCCAGGCCGACGCAGTCACACCGACGGAGCGACGTTGCGGCACGATCACGCCGTGACCGCCGAACGCGGCCGTCGAACGGATGATCGCGCCCAGGTTGCGGGGGTCAGTGATGCCGTCTAACGCGACGAAGAGGGGCTTGTGGCCGCGGCTGATCGTCAGTTCGAGCAACTCGAGCGGCTGGGCGTACTCGTAGGCGGGCACCTTGAGCGCGAGGCCCTGGTGCACGGAATCGCGGCCGGCCAGACGGTCGAGTTCGGGGCGCATCACCTCGAGCACCGGGATGCCGCGGGTGGTGGCCAGGGTGAGGACCTCCTTCACCCGCTCGTCCATCTCGATGCGCGTGGCGATGTACAGGGCCGTGGCGGGGATCTTCGCCCGCAGCGCCTCGAGAACGGAGTTGCGCCCGGTGACGACCTCATGCTCGTCGATCTGCTTGGCGCGACGGGTCGACGCTCCGCCGCCGCCCGTGTTGCCGGTGCTGGCACCGCGAGGCGCGCTCTTGGGGCCCGCGCCGGTGCGGCTGCGGCCGCCGCCGGCCGCGGTGAAGCGGTCCTGGGCTGCCTTGCGCTTGCCGGCGGGGTGGTACGGACGGTCTTCGGCCTTCGGGGTGGGCTTCTTGCCCTCGAGGGCCTGACGGCCCTGGCCGCCGGAGCCGACCTGCGGTCCCCGGCTGCCCTTGCGCACGGCTCCGGTACGGGACTTGCGGTCTAAGTTCTTCATCAGTCAAAGCTCCAATGGGCACCCGACGGGGTGTCTTCGATGGTAATTCCGGCGGCGACGAGCTCGTCCCGGATACGGTCTGCGGCCGCATAGTCGCGGCCCTGCCTGGCGATTTCGCGGTCATCCAGAAGGCGCTCCACGAGTGCGGTGAGCGCGATCATCGCCGGTTCGTCCGTGGACACGGACCAGCCGGGCGAGAGGGGGTTGATCCCCAGGACCTCGCTCATGGCGAGAACGTGCCCACGCGCGGCTGCCGCGGCGTGCAGATCTTCGGCGTCCAGCGCCGCGTTGCCGGTGCGCACGGTCTCGTGCAGCACGGCGAGGGCCTGGGGGACGGCGAGGTCGTCGTCCATGGCCGCGGCGAATTCGTCCGGTACGATCTCCACGCCGGAGCCCGCGAACCGGGTGTCGGCCAGGCGCCGGTCGGCCCGGTCGAGGAAGCTCTCGATGCGTTCGAGGGCGGCTTCGGCCTCGACGAGTGCATCCTCGTGGTAGTCGATGGTGGAGCGGTAGTGCGCGGCCCCCAGGTAGTAGCGCACGACGATGGCGCGGGCCTGGCCGAGGAGCTCGGCGGCGAAGACGGAGTTGCCGAGCGACTTGGACATCTTCTGCCCGTTGACGTTGACCAGCCCGTTGTGCATCCAGTAGTTCGCGAATCCGTCACCGGCCGCAGCGGACTGGGCGAACTCGTTCTCGTGGTGCGGGAAGCGCAGGTCGAGTCCGCCGCCGTGGATGTCGAAGTGCGGGCCGAGGTACCGGGCCGCCATCGCCGAGCACTCGATGTGCCAGCCCGGACGGCCGGAGCCCCAGGGGGACGGCCAGGAGGCGGACTCGGGCTCCTGGGCTTTATGGCCCTTCCAGAGGGCGAAGTCGCGAGGGTCCTTCTTGCCGCGCGGGTCGGCATCCGCGGCCGCTTCCATATCGCCCCGCTGCTGGCGGGTCAGGACCCCGTATTCGGGCCAGCTCGCGGTGTCGAAGTAGACGTCGCTGGATCCGTCGTCGGCGGGATAGGCGTGGCCGAACTCGATCAGCCGGGAGATCAGGTCCTGCATCTGCTGGATGCTGGCGGTCGCGCGCGGCTCGTAGCTGGGGGCGAGGATGCCCAGCCGCTGGTACCCGGCCGTAAACTCGAGCTCGTAGCGGTACGCGAGCGCCCACCACTGCTCCGTGGTGCCGGCCGCATGGGCCAGGATCTTGTCGTCGATGTCGGTGACGTTGCGCACGAACGTGACGTCGAGGCCCCGGTAGGTGAGCCAGCGACGCAGCTGGTCGTAGACGAGGGCGCTGCGCAGGTGCCCGATGTGAGGGGAGGACTGCACGGTGGGTCCACAGACGTAGACCCCCACGGCGCCGGGCACGCGGGGAGTGAAGTCACGGAGGGCCTGGGCCCGGGAGTCGTACAGTCGCATGGTCACGCTTCCCAGCTTAGGTCAGGGTTCGCGGGGCGTTCGGGGAGAATCAGGGCGGTCGCGATCGCCGCAACGCCTTCGCCCCTGCCCGTGAAGCCGAGCGTATCCGTCGTCGTCGCCGACACGTTGACCGGAGCGTGCAGCAGCGCGCTGAGCAGCGCCTCCGCTTCAGACCGCCGGGGGCTCAGTTTCGGCCGGTTGCCGATGATCTGCACCGCGACGTTGCCGACCCGGAAACCGGCCGCCGTCACCAGTCGGAGGGTTTCGGCCAGGAAGACGTCGCCGTGGGCGCCATCGAAACGAGGGTCCGACGTGCCGAAGATCCCGCCGATGTCGCCGAGGCCGGCAGCGGAGAGGAGCGCGTCGCAGATGGCGTGCACGGCGGCATCGCCGTCGCTGTGGCCGGACAAACCGCGCTCCCCCGGCCAGTGCAGACCCGCCAGCCAGAGGTCGGAGTCCTCGTCGAAGGCGTGGACGTCCATGCCGGTGCCCACCCGGGGGGCGGACGCGCCCGGCAGGGAACTGCCCCGGAGAAGGGATTCGGCCCGGCGCAGGTCCCAGGGGGTGGTGATCTTGAAGGCGAGCGGGTCGCCGGGGATCACGCTGACGGGGTGCCCGGCGGCCGCCACGACGGACGCATCGTCGGTCGCCTCGGCGGTCGCCACGGCGGCGGCGGCCACCAGCATGTCCCGGGGGAATCCCTGGGGCGTCTGCACGGCGGACAACTCGGCCCGGTTCACCGTTCCCGTGATCACCCCGGCGCCAGACACGCTCTTGATCGTGTCCACCACGGCAAGCCCCGGCACGATCCCGTGCCCGGTCGAGCCGACGGCATCGACGACCGCGTCGCACAGCGCGGAGGGAGTGAGCGCCCGGGCCGCGTCGTGCACGAGAACCGTTCGCACCTCGGGCCCGAGCACCGCGAGCCCGCGGTTGACGGACTCCTGCCGGGTCGCGCCGCCCGCAACCACGAGAACGGATGCGTCGTCGCTCACCCGTGCCGCCAGCTCGCGCGCGACGGCCAGGCGGTCCTCCGGCGCCACGACGATGACTTGCGCCGGATCACGCATCCCGAACACGGACACCAGGGCGCGCTCGAGCAGGGTGGCGCCGGCCAGGGGGACGAAGGCCTTGGGCAGCTCGTGCCCGAGCCGGCTGCCGCTGCCGGCGGCGACGACGATGACCGCGACCACGGGCGCGGGGGATTCAGTCATATCAGGAGGCTATCTGGTGGGGTCGTGCGGCAGGGGAAACGCGAAAGGCGGCACCTCACGGCGCCGCCTTCCAACGAGAGCGTGGTTATGAAGCGAGGACCTGGTCGAGAACGGTGGAGGCCTTCTCTTCGTCGGTCTTCTCCGCGAGGGCCAGTTCGGAGATCAGGATCTGCCGGGCCTTGGCCAGCATGCGCTTCTCGCCGGCGGACAGGCCGCGGTCCTGGTCGCGGCGCCACAGGTCGCGGACGACCTCGGAGACCTTGATGACGTCACCGGAGGCGAGCTTCTCCAGGTTGGCCTTGTACCGGCGAGACCAGTTGGTGGGCTCTTCGGTGAACGGCGCGCGCAGCACCTCGAACACCTTGTCGAGTCCTTCTTTGCCGATCACGTCGCGAACGCCGACCAGGTCGACGTTCTCGGCGGGCACCTCGATGGTGAGGTCACCCTGAGTGACATTGAGCTTCAGGTACAGTTTTTCTTCACCCTTGATGATCCGCGTCTTCACCTCGGTGATCGTTGCGGCTCCATGGTGGGGATAAACGACGGTTTCTCCGACCTCAAAAAGCATGTATGGATATCCCTTCAGCAGCGTCTATGATACCACAGCCGTCGGTGGTAGGGTTCGCCGCGCCGATTGGCGCGCCGGGCGGCCCGCTCCAGCCAGTAAGCTGGTGCCAAAGCGAAATTTGCAGCGTTTGGCCATCGGGCAAAACGGTGAACTGTTGTGGAGGTCTTGTGAGAGCTCGAATCATCGTGTCCGTCGTCGTGGCGGCCGGCATCCTGTTGGGAACCAGCGGCTGCAATCTGCTGGCTCCGCAGTCGACGACGGCGAAGTATGACGCCAGCGACGGCGTCAGCGGCGATGTGGGCGACCTCGCCATCCGCAATGCGGTCCTGCTGTCCGAGGACGGCTCCACCGCCAGTCTCCTGGTCACGGTCGTGAACACCGGAGACTCGGCGCACAGCCTCAACGTGCAGTACAAGGGGGCCACGGAGAAGGTCACCCAGAAGGTCAACGTCGACGCGAACTCGAGCGTGACCATCGGTACACCGGATGCCCCGACCGTGTCGGTCACCGACGCCGACACCCAGCCGGGCTCGCTCTTCCCCGTCTTCATGCAGTACGGCAACGAGACCGGCATCGAACTGCTGGTTCCGGTCCTGGACGGCTCCCTGGAGACCTACTCCACGCTCGTTCCGACCGCCGCGCCGTAACCACCAGCAGCCGACCAGGCGCGACCGGCCGGGCCCCGCGGGGCTTGGCCGGCGTCGGCACGCCGCGCGAGCGGTCAGGCTTCGAAGCGGTAGCCCAGCCCGCGCACGGTGACCAGCATCTGCGGCTCCGACGGGGTGGACTCGATCCGTGAACGGATCCGCTTGATGTGCACGTCCAGCGTCTTCGTGTCGCCGAAGTAGTCGGCGCCCCAGACCCGGTCGATCAGCTGGCCCCTGGTGAGAACCCGGCCGGCGTTGCGCAAGAGGTATTCGAGCAGCTCGAACTCCTTCAGCGGCAGGTTCACGGTGTCGTCGGACACCGTGACCGTGTGACTTTCGAGGTCCATCCGCACCGTGCCGGCCGCCAGCACGGTGTCGTCCTCGGCGACCTCCTCGGTGCGCCGCCGGGACACCGCCCGGATGCGGGCCAGCAGTTCCCGGGTCGAGTACGGCTTGGTGACGTAGTCGTCCGCCCCGAGTTCGAGGCCGACCACGATGTCGACCTCGGAGTCCTTGGCGGTCAGCATGATGATCGGCACCGAGGAGCGGGTGCGGATCTCCCGGCACACCTCGGTGCCCGGGATGCCCGGGAGCATCAGGTCGAGCAGGATCAGGTCGGCGCCGGTGCGATCGTATTCGCTGATCGCGCTCGGTCCGTCCTCGGCGACCGTGACCTCGTACCCTTCCCGCTCGAGCAGGAAGCTCAGCGGCTCGCTGAGCGCACGCTCGTCTTCGACCAGCAGAATGTGGGTCACGGGGTGTCTCCTATCGCCGCCGGGGCGGGGTGTGGTGCCTCTGGAAGGCGGATGGTGAATGTCGAGCCGCTGCCGGGCTGGGACCAGACGCGGATGTCCCCGCCATGGATCTGCACCACGTGCTTGACGATCGACAACCCCAGGCCCGTGCCGCCGGTGTGTCTGGACCGAGCCTGGTCCACCCGGAAGAAGCGCTCGAAGATGCGTTCCAGGTCGGCTTCCTGGATGCCCACACCCTGGTCGGTGACGGTGATCTCGACGACGCCGTCGTTGCGGCGCACCCCCACTCCGACCCTCGCCCCCTCCGGAGAGTAGTTCACGGCGTTGGCGACGAGGTTGTGCACCGCCATCACGAGTAGTCGCTCGTCACCGTTCACGAGCGCGCCGGACTTCTTGCCGACGGCGATGGTGATCTTCGCCGCGTCGGCCACCACCCGGCTCAGGTCCACCGCGGAGGCGACGATCGTGTCCACGTTAAGGAGTTCGGGTTCGGTCAGGGCGTCCTGGGCCTGCAAACGGGAGAGTTCGATGATCTCCTGGGTCAGCCGGGTGAGCCGGCCGGACTCGGTCGTGAGGCGGCTGGCGAAGCGCCGCACCTGCACCGGCTCGTCCGCGGCCTGCTCGAGCGCCTCAGCCAGCAATCCCACCGCGGCAATCGGCGTCTTGAGTTCGTGGCTGATGTTCGCGACGAAGTCCCGGCGCACCTCGTCGAGGCGGAACGCCTCCGTGCGGTCCTCGGCCAGGAGGAGCACGTACCGTGTGCCCAGCCGGGCCAGCCGCACGCGCACGCGCATGCTCGCGTCGCCGAAGGGCCCACGGGAGAGCACGAGGTTCTCCGAGACCGGCTCGCCGGTGCGTCGCACCCGCTGGGCCAGTTCCAGCAGTTCCGGATGCACCAGCTGGCGGTTCCAGACCAGCCCCATCGACACCGCCGCCTGCGAGGCCTTGACCACGTTGTTGGAGGGATCGAGGACGGCCCCCGCGGTCTCGAGCGCGTCGAGCACCTGGTCGATGCCGTCGGGAACGGCGGGGTTCACGACCTCGGCCGCCCGCCGGCCGTGACGTTCGGCCACGTGCAGCAGGGTCATGAATCCGGCGCCGACGGCGAGGCCGAGTGCCAGCGACACCAGCACAAGCCCTGTCGATTCCATATACCCAGATTACTGATACTTGTTGCGTCGTCTGACGAAGCAACCCGGCGCCCTGACCGATTCAGGTAGTGTTCAGTATCTCGGCACCTGCCGTTCACCTCGGTCCGCAAGGATCGTGAACGGGGCCAGGTGCGTCTCACGTGTCTGCGCGTACCGCGCGCCCAGGAAGGACCACACACATGCGTGAAGTTTTCCAGCAGGAACTCGCCGAAGTGCAGGATCGTCTCATCGAGATCTCCCGCCTCGTCGCGATCTCCATCGACAAAGCCACTCGGGCCTTCAACGAGTCCGACGTGAGTCTCGCCGACGAAGCGATCAGTGAAGACGAGAAGATCGACGAACTGACCATCGAACTCGACGAGCTCGCCATCACAATCCTCGCCCGCCAGCAGCCGGTCGCGCGCGACCTCCGCATCGTGGTCAGCGCGCTGCGGATCAGCGCGTCCCTCGAGCGGATGGGTGACCTGTCCACGCACATCGCCCAGCTCGCCCGTTACCGCTTCCCGGACAAGGTCGTTCCCAAGAGCCTGCGCGGCACGTTCGCGGAGATGGGCGCGCTCGTCACGGCGATCGCGAAGATGCTGACCGAGCTGCTGACGAACGAGGACATGCTCCTGGCCGAGACCATCCGCAACGAGGACGACAAGGTCGACGCCCTGCACCTCAGCGTGTTCGACGCCGTGCTGGGCGAGACCTGGAAGGGCCAGGCCGCTGACACGGTCGACTCGACGCTCGCCAGCCGCTATCACGAGCGTTTCGCCGACCACGCCGTGTCGATCGCGAAGAAGGTGCAGTACCTCGGCACCGGGGCGTGGCAGCAGAACACCAACGCGTAACCCCGAGCGCGAGAAAGCCCCGGAAGCGATCGACTGCTTCCGGGGCTTTCTTCTTAATGGGGTGCGGGGATGCGGTCTACTTCTTGTTTCCCTGCGCCGCGACGGCGGCGGCGCCGGCGGCGGCGGCCTCCGGGTCGAGGTAGCGGCCGGGGCCGAGAGGCATCAGGTCTTCGCCCAGGCGGTAGACCAGCGGGATGCCGGTCGGGATGTTCAGCTCGGCGATGTCGGCGTCGCTGATGCCGTCAAGGTGCTTGACCAGGGCGCGCAGCGAGTTGCCGTGGGCGGTGACGAGCACCGTCCTGCCCGCGCGGAGGTCGGTCGAGATGTCGGATTCCCAGTAGGGCAGCATCCGGTCGACGACGTCGCTGAGGCATTCGGTGCGCGGCAGGTCGTCGCCGAGGTTCGCGTAACGCACGTCGTGCGCCTGGGACCAGGGGGAATCGTCGGCCAGCACGGGCGGCGGCACGTCGAACGAGCGACGCCAGAGCTGGAACTGTTCGGGGCCGAACTTGGCCAGCGTCTCCGCCTTGTCGAGGCCCTGCAGGGCGCCGTAGTGACGCTCGTTGAGGCGCCAGGAGCGCTTCACGTCGATCCACAGCCGGTCGGCTTCCTCGAGCGCGATGTTCGCGGTCTGGATGGCGCGGGTAAGTAATGAGGTGTGCAGGACGTCGGGCAGCAGGCCCGACTCGGCGAGAAGTTCACCGGCGCGCTTGGCTTCGGCGGCTCCCTGCTCGCTCAGCCTGACGTCCACCCAACCGGTGAAGAGGTTTTCCTGGTTCCATAGGCTTTGGCCGTGACGGAGAAGTATGAGGTTGTATGCATCTGACATGACTTCAACTCTACCGATGTGGCGGGCGCCGGGAGTAAGCGCGGCAGGCGGGACCTAACGACCGGGCGTGCGGATGCCCAGGCGCGGCAGCCGGGGGATCTCGGCGACCGACCCGGCCGACTGCGGCACGATCACTTCCTGCGCCGCGGCGACGGAGATGCCCTGGGACTGCACGTGCAGGGTGACCGTGGCCGGCACCGTGCGTTTGACCACGGCGAGCGCGATCGGCCCGAGCTCGTAGTGGATGGCGCTGGAGGTGATGATTCCGACGCCGCGGTGCTCCTCGGTTGCGTCCGGCAGCTTCCGCACCGCCTGGACCTCGTCACCGTGGGCGGGAAGGACCGAGTCCGAGCCGTCGAGGTGCAGCAGCACCAGGCGCCGGGGCGGGTGGCCGAGGTTGTGCACCTTCGCCACGGTCTCCTGCCCCCGGTAGCAGCCCTTATTGAGGTGCACCGCGGTGCGGAGCCAGTCGAGTTCGTGCGGCAGGGTCTTCTCGTCGACCTCGGTCGCCCGGCGTGGACGCCAGGCGGCGATCCGCAGGGCTTCGAGGGCGAGCAGGCCGGCGACGCCGACCGTGCCGTGGCGCACGGAGTCGCGCAGGGCGGGCAGGGTCGCGCGCGGCACCAGGACCTCGGTCCAGCGCCAGGCGGCTCCGGGGTGAGTGGGGGCATCCGCGTACTGGAAGCCACCGCTCGCGACCTGGTTCCAGGGGTCGTGCCAGACCAGCAGAACACCGTTCGGGGCCGCGGGGCTGAGGGGCAGCGCGGACACGTCCGCCGCCATCGACCCGATTACCGCGTAGGCGAGGGTGTGGTCGACGATCTGCACCCGCAGCGTGAACCGCATCTTGTCGAGCCACGCGTGCAGGCCGGGCAGCTGTGCCGATTCCAGGAGCAGCCAGGTCTCCACGCCGTCGTCGATGACCTGCATCGCGTACTCGACGCGGCCGGTCGGGTCGAGCAGGAGGGTCTCGGAGGATTCTCCCGCGGCCAGGTGGCGCAGCTCCTGGCTGGAGATCGAGTTGAGCCAGGTGAGCCGGTCCGGCCCGGCGACGCTCAGCACCCCGTAATGGGACAAGTCGACGATGGCCTCGCCGGCGAGCAGGCGGCGCTGTTCGGTGAGGGGGCCGCCGTAGTGCGCGGCCACGCCGGCGTCGATCCCGTCGGCCTGCACGGCGCCGTCGAGTTCGAGCAGCGGGGACACGTTTTCCGAGGGCACGTTTTCTGAGGGCACGGATGCGGCGGTCATGGCGCTCTTTCCAGCTGGTTATTCGACGCGCTTGAGGCGTCCGGAGGCGTGCGTTCGCAGGCTCTGGCCGAGTGCGGCGATGTCCCAGGCCCAGAGCAGGTGGCCGTCGACCAGGCCGTAGAGCCTCGTCGCGGCGGAGTAGGGTTTAGCGCCCTGGGTGCGCATCACGGCATCCGTCGCGAGGTCGATCCGCGGACCCTTGACCTCGCCGAGGTAGATCTCCGCGACACCGCCGGGGTGCACGATGGTCACGTCGATGTCGAAACCGCCATCCGCGTTGCGGAGCGTTTCCACCGCCGACGCCGTCACGAACGGATGCGCGCCCTCCGCTGGCAGCAGGCCGGGACCCGGGTCGCCGGCGCCCTGGGGGCGGCTCAGCCGCCAGTACCCGGTTTCGGTCATCAGTGGGGTCTTCTCACCGTTGTCGGAGCCGGGTTCCGGCTCGAGCCAGGTGTACGAGCTGTAGTTCAGGTGCGGCAGGCCGTCATGGCTGAAACTGAGCCGGTGGCCGAACTCGCGGCTGACCGACTCCTCGCCGACGACATAGTCGAGCACTCCCGAGCCCTCCCAGACACCGAGCAGCCACGACAGTGGAACGAGTTCGGCGGGGAGCTGGGTGGGGAGCTCGAACATCGAAGGTTACCGCTGCCCCCGGAACAGCTTGAACAGGACCATGCCGGAGACCCAGGCGATCGACAGGCTCGCCAGCGCGAGAAGCCCCAGGAAGAAGATTTCGAGTGCAAGGGTAGACATGCGTTCACTCTATCCCGCCGCGGGAGGTTCGATTACTAGACGAGGCCAATCAGGGCGAAGATTCCGGAGGCGACCGCGAGCACGACCACCGCTCCGGCCAGGCTCCGCGTCACACGGTCCACGTAGCCGTCCTTACGGCCGGTGGCCAGTTGCACGCAGAGGGTTCCGATCACGCAGCCCGCGAAGGACAGGCCGACCCAGACCAGGTGCTGGCCGGGCAGGGACAACGCTCCCACCAGGACCGCGCACACGACGGCGAAGGCCCAGACCCCCACGACACTTCTCCACTGCCAGCTCACTCTCTTATTCTGCCCTGCCCGGCGATCATTCGGCGGCACGCTAGTATGGGGCCACGATCTTTGGAGGGTGCGCGTGGCCCAGTTGTTGATCCTGACCTCGGCGGTCAACACTGACGTTCTTCCCGCCCTCGCATTGCTGTCGCACAGCACACGCATCATTCCGGCCCAGCCGGATCAGCTCGTTCGTGCGCCCGATTCCGATCTGGTCCTGGTCGACGCGCGCACCAACCTGATCGGGGCCAAGTCCCTCTGCCAGATCCTCCGCACCACCGGGAGCCTGATGCCGGTGCTGCTGGTGATCACGGAAGGCGGTCTCGCGGCGGTGAGCCCGGACTGGGGCGTCGACGACGTCATCCTCGACACGGCCGGACCGGCCGAGGTGGACGCCCGCATCCGTCTGGCCGCCGGTCGTACCCCGCGGCCGGAGGAATCCGCCACCATCCGCGCGGCCGGCGTGGTCATCGACGAGGCCAGCTACTCGGCGAAGGTGCACGGCCGCCCGCTCGACCTCACCTACAAGGAGTTCGAGCTGCTGCGTTTCCTGGCCGCCCACCCGTCGCGGGTCTTCACCCGGGAGCAGCTGCTCAGCGAGGTCTGGGGCTACGACTACTTCGGCGGCACGCGCACGGTCGACGTGCACGTGCGACGGCTGCGCGCCAAGCTCGGCGACCAGGAATCGCTGATCGGCACGGTGCGCAACGTGGGCTACCGCTTCAACGTGACCGAGCAGGACGGGACCCGTGGCATTCATCCGGTCCGCGACTAACCTCTCCGACCCGGCCTTCGCGGCCGAGTTCGACCGCGTCGCCGCGGCGGCGACGGCCCACGACGACTACCAGCCGTTCAACGAGCAGGCCCGATTCGACCTGGCCTCCGGGCGGCGCACGCCGTTCCTCGTGACGAGCGGGGACGCGGACACCCACCCCGGGGACGCGGACACCGGCGTCGTGGGCGCGGGGATCATCGGCGCGGGCGAACTCGACCTCGTGATCGACCCCGCCGCCCGGCGGCTCGGGCACGGCGGCGACGCCCTCGGCCGGCTTTTGACGGATGCCCCGGGCGACCTCCGCCTGTGGTCACACGGTGACCACCCGGCGGCCCGGGCCCTGGCCGAACGCTTCGGGTTCGCCGCCGAACGCACCCTGCTGCAGCTGCGGAAGGACCTGACGGCCGCCCCGCCCGTTCCGGACGGGGCCGACCCGGCGAACCCGGCCCACCTCGCCCACCCGGCGGACGGCATCGTCATCGAGGCGTTCCGGCCCGGCACGCACGACGCGGACTGGGTGGCGCTCAACGCGCTCGTCTTCGCGAGCCACCCGGAACAGGGACTGATCACCGAGCAGGACCTCGCGGCCCGCCAGGCGGAATCCTGGTTCGACGCCGGCGACTTCCTGCTCGCCCGGGAGGCCGCGTCCGGCCGACTACTCGGCTACAACTGGCTCAAGGTGGAGCCCGGCTCCCCCGTCGGCGAAATCTACGTCATCGGCGTGCATCCGGATGCCGCCGGGCGCGGCCTCGGCCGCCGGCTCATGCAGGCCGGCCTCGACCGCCTCCGCGAACGCGGCTGCAGCACCGTGGATCTCTACGTGGAGGCCGACAGCGTCGCGGCGGTGAACCTGTACCGCTCCCTCGGTTTCACCGACCGAACGGTCGATGTGCAGTACCACCGACACATTCGTTAGCCGGTGTTCATGCCGGATCGTCGCATCCGTGTGCCTCACAGTGTCAAGATGGGGAGATGGACGGCGATAACATCCAGACCGAATCGGGACTGGGCAGCGACTTTGACGACGACTTCGATCCCCTGATCGGAGTGAACGATCCGGCGTTACCCAAGGAGCGGTACCTCGACCGCGAACTGAGCTGGCTGGCGTTCAACCAGCGGGTGCTCGAACTCGCCGAGGATCCCGACCTGCCGGCGCTGGAGCGGGCGAACTTCCTCGCCATCTTCGCCAGCAACCTGGACGAATTCTTCATGGTGCGGGTGGCCGGACTGAAACGGCGCATCCTCACCGGGCTGGCCGTGCCGACCAACATCGGGCGCGCACCCCAGGACGCCCTCTCCGACATCTCCGCCACGGCGCACGTGCTGCAGGACCGGCACGCCCACGCGTTCCAGGACCTCGTCAGCCCGGCCCTGGCCGAAGCCGGGATCGACATCGTCAACTGGGACACCCTGGACGAAGCCGACCGCCGTTCCCTGCGCGACTACTTCTCGAACCAGATCTTCCCGGTGCTGATGCCGCTCGCCGTCGATCCGGTGCACCCGTTCCCGTACATTTCGGGGCTCTCGCTCAACCTCGCCGTGCGCGTGCGCAACTCGAAGACCGGCAAGCAGGAGTTCGCCCGGCTCAAGGTGCCCACCATGCTCCCGCGCTTCGTGCGCGTGGACCGCCGGGAGAACGTCGACAGCGTGCGCTTCATCACCCTCGAGGACCTGATCGCGAACCACCTCGGCGACCTGTTCCCCGGCATGGACATCCTCGAACACCACGTCTTCCGGGTCACCCGCAACGAAGACGTCGAGATCGAAGAGGACGAGACCGAGAACCTGATCAAGGCCCTCGAGAAGGAGCTGCTGCGTCGCCGCTTCGGCCCGCCCATCCGCCTCGAGATCACCGAGGACATGGACGAGGTCACCCTCGGCCTGCTGGTGCGCGAGCTCGACGTGACCGAGCAGGAGGTCTACCGCCTGCCCGCGCCGCTCGACCTGGGCGGCCTGTTCGACCTGCGCATCGACCGGCCCGACCTGCGGTACGCCAAGCATGTCCCGACGACGGCCGTGCAGCTGCTCGCGCCCGAGCCCAACGCGGAACCGGACATCTTCAGCGCCATCGGCCGCCGGGACATCCTGCTGCACCACCCCTACGAGTCGTTCGCGACCAGCGTGCAGGCGTTCCTGGAGCAGGCCGCCGCCGACCCGAACGTGCTCGCCATCAAGCAGACCCTGTACCGCACCTCCGGGGACAGCCCCATCGTGGAAGCGCTCATCGCCGCCGCCGAATCCGGCAAGCAGGTGCTCGCGCTGGTCGAGATCAAGGCCCGCTTCGACGAGCAGGCGAACATCACCTGGGCCCGCAAGCTCGAAAAGGCCGGCGTGCACGTGGTCTACGGCCTCGTCGGCCTGAAGACCCACTGCAAGCTCGCCCTCGTCGTGCGGAACGAAGGCGGGGTGCTGCGCCACTACAGCCACATCGGCACCGGCAACTACAACCCCAAGACCAGCCGGATGTATGAGGACCTCGGTCTCCTGACTGCGGACCCGCAGGTCGGGAAGGACCTCACCCGGCTGTTCAACGAGCTCTCCGGCTACGCCATCGAGAAGAAGTTCAAGCGCCTGCTCGTGGCGCCGCTGCACCTGCGCCGAGGGCTGCTCAAGAGCATCGCGGCGGAGACCGCAGCCGCCCAGGCCGGCAAGCCCTCCGGCATCCGGATCAAGGTCAACTCCATGGTCGACGAGGCCATCATCGACGCTCTCTACCGGGCCAGCCAGGCCCGGGTGCCGGTCGAGATCTGGGTACGCGGCATCTGCAGTCTCAAACCGGGCGTGCCCGGGATGAGCGAGAACATCAAGGTGCGCTCCATCCTCGGCCGCTACCTCGAACACTCGCGGATCTTCTCCTTCCACACGAACGGCGACCCGCAGGTCTACATCGGCAGCGCCGACATGATGCACCGCAACCTCGACCGCCGCGTCGAGGCACTGGTGCGCCTGGTCGACCCTGACCACCTCACCGAAATCGACGCCCTCTTCACCCGGGCGATGGACGACCGCACCTCGTCGTGGTGGCTGGACAGCTCGGGCGAGTGGACCAGACACCACCAGGACGAATCCGGGCAGCCGCTCGACGACATGCAGAACAGGCTCATGCAACAAATCTCCCTCCGCAAGCGCCCAACGGGCCGTCGATGACCGACCCCGTCTACGCCGCCGGCGCCGTCTGCTGGCGTTTGATCGACGGCAAGATGAACGTCCTGCTGATCCACCGCACCGTGTACGGCGACGTGACCATTCCGAAGGGGAAACTCGATCCGGGTGAAACGCTGCCGCAGACGGCCGTGCGCGAGATCGAAGAGGAGACCGGGCTGGCCGTGGCCCTGGGGGTGCCGCTGGGCATCTCGGCCTACTCTCTGCTCAACGGACGCGAGAAGATCGTGCACTACTGGGCCGCGGAGGTCTCCCCGGAAGCCATCCAGCAGTCGACGTTCGTCCCGAACGGCGAGGTGGCCGCGATCGAGTGGGTCACCATCAAGAAGGCCCGAACCTACCTGAGCTACACGCCCGACGTCGACATCATCGACGCGTTCGCGAAACTCGTCGACACCGGCGTCACCCGCACGTTCGCCCTGATCGCGCTCCGGCACGCCAAGGCGGTGCAGCCGGGCAACTGGGACGGCACGGACAGCAGCAGGCCCCTCACCGAGCGGGGCGTGAAGCAGGCCACCGCCATCGTGCCCACGATCACCGCCTGGCAGCCGCGCCGGATCGTGTCGAGCACGGCGACCCGCTGTGTGACCACCGTCGCCCCGTTGGCCGCGGCCACGGGCATCCCGGTCAAGCGCACCGAGCGGTACAGTCAGGACGCGTTCGAGCAGGGCACCGCGGATGTGCGGTCCGGCATCGGCAAGCGGGTGCGGTCGCGCAAGACGGCCGTCATCTGCAGCCACGGGCCGGTGCTGCCGAAGATCCTGCACGAGATCGCCCTCGCCACGGGCAGCACATACGGTTCCTACATTTCGGATGCCGCGGCGCTGGAAACGGGATCGTTCTCGGTCGTGCACCTCTCCGCCGACAATCCGAGCGCCGGGATCGTCGCGATCGAAACCCACTCGCCCGCGGTCTGACCGGGCATTCCTTCAACGCGTGGTGGCGGACCCATAGCGGCCCGCCACGATGCGTTAACCTTCCGTTCACCTGCGTGCAGGGGTGTCGTTAACCACGAGGAATAGTGTCTCCCCGAGGCCAGCACCGGTCTCGACTACGCAGTCATTTTCTTTGCAGTCAACCCTCGAAAGGGATCCTTGTGAACTTCACGCGTTTTGGCCGACCCGCGGTCATCGCCGTCGTTGCCGCTCTTGCACTGTCTTCTTGTGCCTCGAACGAATCCGCCACTCCTGCCAGCACCGAGGGCGCTGCCAGCGCTCTCACCGGCACCCTCACCGGCGCCGGTTCCTCCGCGCAGGGCTCGGCCCAGGAAGCCTGGATCGCAGCGTTCCAGACGGCCAACCCCGACGTCACGGTCAACTACGACCCGTCCGGCTCCGGCGCCGGCCGCGAAACCTTCATCGGCGGCGGCTCCGACTTCGCCGGCAGTGACTCCTACCTCAAGGACGAAGAGCTGGCCGGCACGTTCGCCGCCTGCGCTCCCGGCTCCTCGGCCGTCGACCTCCCGGTCTACATCTCCCCGATCGCCGTGATCTTCAACGTCGAGGGCGTCAAAGACCTCAACCTGGACTCCGACACGCTCGCCAAGATCTTCAAGGGCGAGATCACGACCTGGAACGACCCGGCCATCGCCGCGTTGAACCCGAAGGCGACGCTCCCCGCGACCGCGATCACCGCCGTGCACCGCTCGGACGACTCCGGCACCACCAAGAACTTCACGGACTACCTGTTCCAGACCGCCCCCGACGTGTGGACCGATGCACCGGCCGACCCGTTCCCGCTGCAGTCCGGTGAGGGCGCCAAGGGCACCTCCGGTGTCGTCGACGCCGTCACCAACGGCGTGGGCACCATCGGCTACGCGGATGCCTCGAAGGCCGGCGACCTCGGCGTCGCCAAGATCAAGGTCGGCGACAAGTTCGTCGGCTACACGGCCGATGCTGCTGCCGCCGTCGTCGCCGACTCGCCCCTCGTCGAAGGCCGCGACAAGAGCGACCTCGCCATCAAGATCAACCGTCTCACCACGGACCCGACGCACTACCCGCTCGTTCTCGTGAGCTACGCCGTCGTCTGCACCGAGTACGCCGACGCAGCACAGGGCGAACTGGTCAAGGCCTACGTCAGCTACATGGCCGGCTCCGACGGCCAGTCCGTCGCCGCATCCGCCGGTGGCGCCGCGCCGCTGTCAACCGAACTCGCCGACAAGGTCTCCGCAGTTCTCGCCACCATCAAGTAACACTCGTCACCAGCATCACCTCAGGTCAGCCCGGTTCGGGAGGCGTCGCATTGCATGCGCCTCCCGGACCGGGCAGACTGAGGTTTGTGGCCAGCGGCTCGAACCTCCCCCACACTCACCACCTCACCACCTCAGGGAGATGCCAGGCATGACCACCGCAGTTGCCCGTGGAACGATCCGGGCGCCTCAGCGCCCGGGCGACCGCATCTTCTCCACCGCCACGGTGGTCTCCGGCGGCCTGATCCTCGCCGTGCTCGCCTCCGTTGCCGCCTTCCTGCTGGTGCAGAGCCTCCCCGCCTTCGTGGCCAAGCCGGAGGACTTCACCGGCGGCTACACCAACTTCTGGTCCTACGTCTGGCCGCTCGCCTTCGGCACGCTCTGGTCCGCGTTCCTGGCCCTGCTCATCGCCGTTCCACTGGCCATCGGCATCGCGCTGTTCATCTCCCACTACGCTCCCCGCAAGCTCTCGCAGGGACTGGGCTACATCGTCGACCTGCTCGCCGCCGTGCCATCCGTGGTCTTCGGCCTCTGGGGCATCGGCGTTCTCGCGCCGCTGCTGCAGCCCTTCTACGCCACCCTGGTGGCATGGTTCGGCTGGATCCCGCTCTTCGCCGGTCCCGTCTCCGGCACCGGCCGCACGATCCTGACGGTCGCGATCGTGCTGGCCGTCATGGTGCTGCCGATCATCACCGCCCTGTGCCGGGAGATCTTCCTGCAGACCCCCGTTCTCTACGAGGAGGCGTCCCTCGCCCTCGGAGCGACCCGCTGGGAAATGATCGCGATGGCCGTGCTGCCCTTCGGCCGCTCCGGAATCATCTCGGCGTCGATGCTCGGACTGGGCCGCGCGCTGGGTGAGACGATGGCCGTGGCCATGGTGCTCTCACCCAGCTCCCAGGTGGTCTTCCAGCTGCTCACCTCGCAGAACCCCACCACGATCGCCGCCAACATCGCCCTGAACTTCCCGGAGGCGCACGGGACCGGCGTGAACATCCTGCTGGCTACCGGCCTGGTGCTCTTCGTGATCACGCTGGCCGTGAACATGGTCGCCCGCCTGATCATCAACCGCCGCAAGGCCTTCTCGGGAGCGAACTGATGAGCACGACCACCATGGCGGCGCCCATGACGAACTCGCTCACGGCCGGCAAGCTTCCGAAGCACTCGGGCCTCGCCGTGCTGCTGGGCAGCTGGCTGGTCACCGCCGCGGTGTTCTTCGTGGTGCAGCTCTCCGGAGCCAGCGAGAGCTTCAACATCGCCGGCACGCTCTTCTTCGGCACGGTGCTCTACTGCGTCGCGATCTACCTGCTGTCCTACTTCGTCGAGGGCGTGCGCAAGGCCAAGGACCGTCTGGTCACCGCCCTGGTCACCGCCGCCTTCGTGGTGGCCCTGCTCCCGCTCATCTCCCTGGTGGCCACCACGGTGATCAACGGCCTGCCCGCCTTCCTCACCCCGACGTTCTTCACGGCGTCCCAGCGCAACGTGGTCGGCGCGGGTGGCGGCGCCCTGCACGCCGTGATGGGCACGCTGCTGATCACGGGAGTCGCCACCCTCATCTCGGTGCCGATCGGGCTGCTCACGGCGATCTACCTGACCGAGTACGGCCGGGGCCGGCTGTCTCGGGCGATCACCTTCTTCGTCGACGTGATGACGGGCATCCCCTCGATCGTCGCGGGCCTCTTCGCCTTCGCCCTGTTCTCCCTGCTGTTCAACGACCCGGGCATCCGGTTCGGTTTCGGTGGCGCGATCGCCCTGTCGGTGCTGATGATCCCGGTGGTCGTGCGCTCGAGCGAGGAGATGCTCAAGCTCGTGCCGAACGAGCTGCGCGAGGCCGCGTACGCGCTCGGCGTGCCGAAGTGGCTGACCATCCTGAAGGTCGTTCTGCCCACCTCCTTGGCCGGTATCGTCACCGGCATCATGATCTCGATCGCACGCGTGATCGGCGAGACCGCGCCGCTGCTGATCATCTCCGGGTTCACGGCGAGCATGAACTACGACCTGTTCAACGAGCGCATGATGACCCTTCCGGTGTTCGTGTACACGCAGTACGCCAACCAGGGCGCTGACACCCAGGCCTACCTGGACCGGGCCTGGGCCGGCGCGCTCACCCTCGTCCTGATCGTGATGCTGCTGAACGCCCTCGCCCGCATCATCGCCAAACTCTTCTCCCCCAAGCTCGGCCGCTAGGCTCCACCGGCGGCCGCTGGCCGTCCAACTCGAAGGAATGCATGTCCAAGCGCATTGAAGTCAACGACCTCAACGTCTATTACAGCAAGTTCTTGGCTGTCGAAGGCGTGTCGCTGACGATCGAGCCTCGCACCGTGACGGCCCTGATCGGGCCCAGCGGGTGCGGCAAGTCCACGTTCCTGCGCACCCTCAACCGCATGCACGAGGTCATCCCGGGGGCCTACGTCACCGGCGAGGTGCTCATCGACGGCAACAACCTCTACGGCCCCGGCGTGGACCCGGTGCTCGTGCGCCGGCAGGTCGGGATGGTGTTCCAGCGCCCGAACCCGTTCCCCACCATGTCGATCGGCGACAACGTGCTGGCCGGCGTGAAACTCAACAACCGCCGGATGGCCAAGACCGACGCCGACGACCTGATCGAGAAGTCCCTGCAGGGTGCGAACCTCTGGAACGAGGTCAAGGACCGGCTCGACAAGCCCGGCTCGAGCCTCTCCGGCGGTCAGCAGCAGCGCCTCTGCATCGCGCGGGCGATCGCAGTGCAGCCCGACGTCATCCTGATGGACGAGCCCTGCTCGGCCCTCGACCCGATCTCGACGCTCGCGATCGAGGACCTGATCGAGGAGATGAAGTCCGAATACACGATCGTGATCGTCACTCACAACATGCAGCAGGCATCCCGGGTCTCCGACCGCACCGGCTTCTTCAACATCGCCGGCACCGGCAAGCCCGGCAAGCTGATCGAGTACGACGACACGACCACGATCTTCTCCAACCCGAGCATTCAGGCCACCGAGGACTACGTCTCCGGCCGCTTCGGCTAACCCGCCGCCCACCCCGGCTCGCCCCGCACGAGGGCCTGCCCCGAACGAATTCGACGGAGATTTTGGCCAAAACGCGCCAAAATCGCCTGATCCGGCCCCGTGGGAGCAGAATCTCCGTCGAATTGGTTCGGGCGGGGCTCAGGTGGTGCGGGCCAGGAGGTGCCGGTTCAGGGCGAGGGTGCGCTCCGGGTCGGTCGGCAGGGACTGCCCGTCGAGTTCGGTGACGTGCACGGCCATCCGGATGCTGGACACCAGCCAGACCGCGTCCGCCGCCCGCAGCTCCGGGGCGGTCAGGTCACGGTACTCCGTGCGCTCCCCGGCCGCCTGCAGGTATTCGAAGACGCTCTGCTGGGTCGTTCCGTGCAGGATGGCCCCGCTCGGCACCGGCGTGACGTAGACCCCGCCGGACCGGATGACGACGCTCGAGGTGGGGCCCTCCAGCACAAACCCGTCATGGGTGAGGAAGATCGTGTCGTCGGCGCCGCGGCGCTTCGCCTCCCGCAGCGCCGCCATGTTCACCGCGTAGCTGAGGGTTTTGGCCCCCATCAGCAGCCACGGGGCCTGCTCGGCCACGCCCCGCGGATAGCCGCGGTCCAGCGTGACCGCGCGCACGCCATCCGTGCGGACGGGCCCGAAGTCGGGCGCCGCGGTCGCCTGCAGCCAGGCCGTGGCGACCGGACCGGGTTCGACCCCGCGGCTGAGCACGATCTTCAGCGCGATCTCGCCCGTGCGCGGCAGCCGCTCCATGGCATGCGTGATCGCGGCGAACCACTGGGCGACGTTGGGCGCCGGCAACTCGCAGATCTCGGCGGAGTTGCAGAGCCGACCGATGTGCGGTCCCACCTCCTGCGGGGACCCGTCGATGAACCCCAGGGTTTCGAAGATCCCGTCCCCGCGCTGGGCGCTGAGGTCGTCCACGCGCAGGGCGGGCGCGTCGGAGTTCACCTCATGGAACGTGTCGCTGAAATCCGTGCGGGGTGAATCGGCCGGAACCGGGTCGATCAGCAGCGTGAATGGCAGTGTCATACGCCGAGCATAAACGATGCGTCAGGAACTCTGGATGGCGACAATCGGGTCGGTGGTGGGCTGACGGGAGCCGCCGCGGGGTTCCACGGTGACGCCGATCGTGTCTCCCGCCGTCATGCTGCCGTCCAGCACGCGCCAGACGGTGCCCGCGCCGGAGGAGTCGAAGGTGCCCGCCGGGACCGCGCCGTCGCCCCCGATGTACCAGAGCTGGTAGTCCTTGTCGGAGGGCAGGGACGGCAGGTCGTCGACCAGCAGCGCCGAAAGGTGGCGCTCGCTGGACCAGACCAGGGTGGCCGGATGCCCGTCGGCCGTGGTCGTCGACGCCCGCTGCGAATCCGGGGCGGCGTTGATCTGGGCCAGGCCGGCGGCCTGCTGCTGCTCGAACTGGTTCGTGTTGAAGGCCTGCCCGGCGAATCCGCCGGCCACGAACAGCGCCACGGCCGCTGCGGCGGCCAGCAGGAGTCCGACCGGGCGCTGGAACCAGCGGCTGCGGGCCCGCTGCGCGGCCGCCCCGCCGATCGGGGTCACGGTCGCGGGGGCCGGCGCGGGGGCATCCGTCGTCTCGGGCTTCGTCGTCTCAGGCCTCGTCTGAGCGGGCTTAAGCGTCTCGGGCCGGGCGGCCTCGGTCGCGCCCGGTTCGGCCTGCGGGGCAGCGACCGGAGCGACCGCAGCCGCCGGACCGGCCAGCGCGGGCAGCTGGGGTGTCGCCGCGAGCTTGGCCATCAGCGAGGCCTTCAGCCCCGGGGTGGGCTGCACGGGCGCCGCGGCCAGACCCAGCGCGACGGCGGTGTCGCCGAGCTCGGCAGCCTCAATCCGGGCCTGCTCCGATTCGGCGAGGTGCCCCTCGTAGGCGGCGGCGTCGTCAGCGCCGAGCGCGTTCAGGGCGTAGGCGCCGGCCAGGTCGCCCGGGTTGTCGCCGCGTTCGACGCCGTTCTGGCGGGTGTTCTCGCTCATGACGCCACGCCCAATTCGTCGCGCAGCCGGATCATGCCGTCTCGCAACCTCGTCTTCACCGTTCCGAGCGGGATCTGCAACCGCTCGGCCACTTCACTCTGGCTGAGGCCGCCGTAGTAGGCGAGGCTGATCGCCTGACGTTGCAGTTGCGTCAATCTGGACATCGCCTTCTCCACCCTTTCGTGCTCGAGCCGTACTTCCACTGTTTCGGATACCTCGTCGTAGGCGACCGCGAGGTCGCGGATGCCGATCTTCGTGTCACGATCGCGACTGGCCTGCGACGACCGGATCCGGTCGACGGCGCGCCGGTGCGCCATCGTCAGAATCCAGGTCGAGGCGCCGCCACGCTGAACCTCATACCGTGTCGCCGACTGCCAGATTTCCAGGAAGATCTCCTGGGTCACCTCTTCCGACTGGGCGGGATCGACCAGCAACCGTCTGACCAGACCCAGCACGCGTGGTGCCATCTGGTCGTACAGCTCGCCGAACGCCGCTTCGTCCCCCCGCGCCACCCGGCCGAGGAGTTGTTCCTTGGATTCCGGGACCGTCGACTCTAGGTCGAAGTCGAAGTCAGCAGTCATGAGAACAAGCATGTCAGGTCTTTTCCCGTTCCATGACTGAGGTTCGGGGCCGAGTCCGGATCGGATTGGTCACGATTGCGACCGCAGACCGCGGGGAGGACGAGTGAAGGCCGGGCCGCAGAACGCCTCTCGGCGCGAGGCCGCTCAAAGCGGCGAATATTGGAGCCCGGGGTTACTGCGGCCCGACCAGGATCCAGTGTAAACGACGCGGCCGGCGAATTCGTCTAGTCCAGCGACTCGCTGCGCCACAGCCGGGCGCAGGAACCGAACTCCTGCGCGGTGGTCGAGAAGCGCAGGGCGCGGGTGGTGAGTTCGGTCGACCGCACCGGCTGCGTCGTCTCCAGGTCGTCGGCGATGCTCGTGCACCCGACGGAGGTGACGCGGCAGAACGCCGCCGCCCGGTCCAGCGCCACGGCGAAGTCGCCGGTGAAGATGCCCCGCAGGATCTGGTCGGCCAGGGCGATGATCTCCCCCGGCCCCGTGGGCGCCACGGCGCCCGCGACCAGCGGATCGATGGCGACCGTGACCTCGGTTCCGCGCTGGTACAGGAACGCGGTGCCTTCCGGATCCTGACGGATCAGCAGCCGCACCAGGTAGAGCCGCCAGAGCGCGCCCGGGAGACTGCGCGGCGTCGCCCGTGACCACAGCTCGGCCACGGCGTCGATGCC
The DNA here is from genome assembly GCF_004403545.1 of Cryobacterium sp. TmT2-59. Classification (NCBI taxonomy): domain Bacteria; kingdom Bacillati; phylum Actinomycetota; class Actinomycetes; order Micrococcales; family Microbacteriaceae; genus Cryobacterium; species Cryobacterium sp. TmT2-59. Next base: position 23,299 of record NZ_SOGM01000014.1, read on the forward strand.
GTGCTCGTCGGTGTAGGCCACGAGGCGATCCACGACGGCCGGGTCAGGGTCGCGGCGCACGCGCGCCAGAAGAGCGTGCGCCGTTTCGTGCGCGACCCGGCTGATCAGCGCAGGGTCCTCGCCCCCCTGGAAGGATTCGAATTTGCTGCCGGAGAACTGGGTCGGCTTGTGGAAGTCTTCGGCCATCGCATCCTCCTGTGTGTTCGCTGTGGGCGCATCCGTCTCGACGCTTGCGGGACGTTCTCTCACGGTACCGAGAAAAACCCTCGGGCAATCCCCTGTACATTATTAACCGCGGGCCTCTAGCTCAGTTGGTAGAGCAAAGGACTTTTAATCCTTGGGTCGTCGGTTCGAGCCCGACGGGGCCCACTTTCTTCATTCGGGGCATGCAACCTGAGATGGAATTCGCGATGACCTTCCAGACGCTGGCGATCATCTCCGTGGTGGCATTGCTCGGCCCGTTGCTGGCGATCCCCCGCCGGTGGAGCCTGCCGGTGATGTTCGGGCAGCTGCTGGCCGGCATCCTCGTGGGCCAGACCGGGCTCCGGCTCGTGGATCCGACCGATCCGACGCTCACCTTCCTGGCGGACGTGGGCTTCGCCCTGATGATGTTCGTCGCCGGCAGCCACGTGCCTATGCGGGACGGGCAGCTTCGCTCCGCGCTCGGTACGGGTGTGGCCCGTGCCGGCCTGGTCCTGGTTCCCGCCGTCATCCTCGGCGTCGGCATTGCCGCCCTGTTCGGCACCCTGCACGCCCCGCTGTACGTCGTGCTGATCGCGTCGTCGTCCGCCGTCCTGGTACTGCCGATCGTGCAGTCCCTGCGGCTGCGCGGTACCCCGCTCCTGCAGCTGACGGCCCAGGTGGCCGTCGCCGACATCGCCGCGATCATCGCGCTCCCCCTCGCGATCGATCCGCCCAACGCCGCACGCACGGCCCTGGGCGCGCTCATCGTCTCGGCCGCGGCCCTGTCCCTGTATCTGGTGCTGTCCTGGCTGGAGCGGAACGGATCGCGGATCGCGGTGCACCATCTGTCGGAGCAACGCAAGTTCGCCCTCGAACTCAGGCTCCAGCTGGCCACCCTGTTCGCGATGGCCGCCCTCGCCGTGTACCGCAATGTGTCGATCATGCTCGCTGGCTTCTCGTTCGGACTCGCGGTCGCGGCGGTCGGCGAGCCGCGTCGGCTGGCCCGGCAGCTGTTCGCCCTCGCGGACGGATTCCTGGGGCCTCTGTTCTTCGTCTGGCTCGGCGCTTCCCTCAACCTGCTCGACCTGGTCGACCATCCGCAGATGATCCTGCTGGGGCTGCTGCTCGGCGGTGGGGCGCTGCTGGCCCACATCGTCACGCGGCTGCTCGGGCAGGAGCTCCCGCTCGGCGTCTTGTCCGCGGCCCAGCTCGGGGTGCCCGTCGCGGCCGTGACGATCGGCACCCGGTCAGACCTGCTGCTGCCCGGCGAAGGGGCGGCCGTGATCCTCGGGGCGCTCATCACCGTCGTGGCCTCCGCACTCGCGGGCGGCCGGGCAGCCAAGAAGCAGGCCCGGGCGGCGGAGACGACCCCCGCAGCACCCTGACCGGCCCCGCACGGATGCTCTGCCCGGGAATTCCCGGCCCGCACCCAGCGTTGACACGGTCAGCGCTCGGGTAGCCCCTTCATACTTCACGTCAATGGAGCGGCCAGAGCCGCACCAGCGACAGAAGGAGGTCGCAGATGGGAAAAGTGAATGAAGAAGTTGAAATCGAGTCCGGCGTCGTGACGAAGTACCGACGCCACGCCAACGGGCACGGCCTGGTGTCCCCCGACGCGCGGGTGCACCCCGGTGCGTTCGTGTCCCGCACGGCGTATGTAGAAAGCGGCGCACGGGTCGGACCGGAGGCGTGGATCGGGCCGGGCAGCTGGATCGACCACGACGCCCGAGTCGGATCACGGGTGTTCATCGGCCAGAACGTGCATGTCGGCGCGGAAGCGGGCATCGGCAGCGGAGCGCGCCTGGGCAGTTATGTGCGCATCGGCCGGCGCGCACGCGTGGCCTCGGGCAGCATCCTGGACCGCGACGTGAGCGTGCCGGACGACGGCGTGGTCGGCACCGCACCGGCCTCCGCCGGGCGCGGATCCGCAGCCATGGCACCACGGAGCATCTCCGCTGGCGCGCCCGGATTGCCCGGACCGGCACCGGCCCGGCTCGACGTGGCGGCGTAACGCCCCCCCAGCACCGCTGCGCCGCTGCGGTCGGCCGACAGGTCACTGCCTGTAACCAAGTGCCTGTAACCAGTTCGACGGAAATTCTGCGGTAAAAAACGATATCGGGCCTGTTTCGGGCCGATTTTGGCAAAATCTCCGTCGAATTCGTTAGGGCAGGGTCGTTCAGGGGAGTCGCCGGGAACCGGGCGGGTTCCCGGCCAGAGCAGGACTAGCGCAGGGCGACCAGGGCAGCGGCCTAGAGCAGGGTGAGCAGGGCCTGCGCCGCCGCGAAAATCAGCAGCCCGGCGAGCGCGCCGACGACCGTGCCGTTGATCCGGATGAACTGCAGGTCCTTGCCGACCTGCAGTTCGATCTTCTCGGCGGTCTCGGCGGCATCCCACCGCGCCACGGTCTCGGTGATCACGCCGGCGATCTCATGCCGGTAGCTGCGCACCACGTAGCTCGCCGAGTCGGCCAGCCAGCGGTCGATACGGGAGCCCAGCGCCGCATCCGTGGTCAGGCGAACGCCCACCTCCATGGCGGTCGAACGGATGCCCGCGCACAGTTCGCTCTCCGCATCCTTCAGCGCCTCGACCAGCGACGCTTTCACCGATTCCCAGGTCTCGCTCGCGAACTCGCGCAGCCGGGCGCTGTCGAGCAGCTCCACCTTGACGGTTTCGATCCGGTTGATCATGGCCGGGTCGTGCTGCAGATCGTCCATCACCTCGGCGAGGTAGCGGTCGATCGCCTCGCGGAGGGGATGCGCGGCATCCGCCCGCACGCCGGCGATGAAGGCGAGCACCTCCCGGTGGGCCTTGTCGTCGACCAGTTTGTCGACGAAACCGGGCATCCAGCTCGGCAGCCGCTGGGACACGGCCCGGCCGAAGGCTTCCGGATGCGTGAGCAGCCAGCCCTCGGCCCGCTCGAGCAGCAGGTCCACGAGGGCGTGCTGCCGGCCGGACTCGACCATCCGCTGCCCCACCCGGCCGATCGGCGGAGCCCACTCCGGCCGCAGCAGGTGCTCGCGCGCCACGGTCTCGATCAGATCCTTGATCGCGTCGTCGCTGAGCAGCTCGAGCAGTCCGGCGCCGGCCACGGCCACCTCGTCGGTGAGCCGCCGGGCGTTCTCCGGCACGGACAGCCAGGCTCCGAGCCGGCGGGAGACCCCCATCGACTCCAGCTTGCCGCGGATGACCGCCTCGGAGAGGAAGTTGGTCTCGACGAACTCGCCGAGGCTGGCCCCGATCTCATCCTTGCGGCTCGCGATGATGTTCGTGTGCGGGATCCGCAGCCCCAGCGGGTAGCGGAACAGGGCCGTCACGGCGAACCAGTCCGCGATGGCGCCGACCATGCCGCCCTCGACCGCGGCGCGCACGTACTGGAGCCACGGGTAGGTGTCCTGGAGGGCGAACGAGGTCGCGAACACGACGGCCATGACCAGGAGCAGGCCGATCGCGAGTCGCTTCATCCGGATGAGCGCGCGGAGGCGGACGGCATCCTGCGGGCTCAGCGGCGGGCGGCCCGCCCCCGGCAGGGTCGCTGCCGCGGCCCCGGTCACGTCATTCCTCTGATGTTCGGCCATCCTCCCACCCTGCCCGATCAGCGCCGGGGAAGGAAACCGTGCGGGGCAGGTGCCGCCGAATCGGACAACTGTTGCCGGTGTGACGGCACCAGTGGTCCGGCTCGGGAACAGGTACCGGCGATCAGCAGTGGCAGTGGCCCTCCGGGGCCGGGGTGCTCGCCGGCACGTCCAGCACCGGGCTGCGGTCGAAGAAGCCGTCGGGCTTCAGCTTGAAGCCGGCGGTGTCGACGGGCATGATCGGCCAGTCCTCGATCCGCGGGTAGTGGGTCAGCCCGAAGGTGTGCCAGACCACGATGTCCTGGCCGTCGAGGTCCCGGTCGGCCGCCATGTAGGCCGGCAGCCCGGCGCCGCCGGCGTGCTGGTTCACGAAGTCCCCGGTGGGGTAGCGCTCGTCTTCGGCGAAGCGGGTCACCCAGAGGTCCTTGGTCGCGAAGGCCGCGCGCCGGGCCACCGAGGAATTCTCGTCGGCGAGCAGGGTCGGCTGCCCCTCCGGGTAGAGCTTGTAGCCCACGGGCTCCCCGAGCCGGTTGAGCACGTTCGGGTTGGAGATGAGCCAGGTGCGCCCCGACCTCATGTCGGCCTCCCGCACCGCGTCCGATTCACGGGCCAGCAGGGTGCGCTTGCGGCTGAAGGCGTTGCCGCGTTCGTTCCCCTCGCCCATCGGCACGCGCACGGCCTCCTCCTCCTCGACCCGGTTCGTGTCGCCGTCGAGGGCCATGTCCAGGCGGGCGCTGAACAGGTGCTGGTGGAACGGTGCGCCCAGGCCGGGAGCCAGTTCGGAGGCATAGGGGTAGCCCTTGCCGGGGTAGGCGCTGGTGAAGACGACACCCGTGGCCTTGGCCTCGAACTCGATCGTGCCGTCGAGGTAGAGGTACCAGTAGAAGCCGTAGTCGTAGTTGCCGACCGTGGTGAAGAACGAGATCACGAAGCGACGGTTGCGCCGGGTGTAGTCGATTCCGGTCCAGAGGTCGCTGTGCTTGGCGAGGATACTCCAGTCCTCTTCGTGCATGCAGATTCCGTTTCGGATCTCGCGCGGGTTGCCGAAGCCATCCGTGATCACCGGGCTGAGGTAGGTGATCTCGCCCAGGCAGTCGCAGCCGAGCTCGAGCGAGTTGGCGTACTGGCCCACCAGGTATTCCCCGGTGTCGAAGTAGTTCTGCCACGAGCGCACGGGTGCGGGGTCGCCGTAGGGGACCACCATTTCCGCGATCGAGGCACGCCGGACGATGGAGCGGCGCACCCCGGCGTCGTCGAAGCCGATGTTGTGCAGCACGACGCCCTCGCGCACATCGAAGCCCACGTCCAGGCTCCACTTCTCCCACTCCACGTGGTTGCCGCCGGTCACCGTGAAGCTCGGCCCTTCCGGCTGGGTGATCTCGATCGGCTTGAGGGTCTCGCGGAGGGGACCGGTCAGCGTCGGGTCGGTGTAGTTGCCGTGCTCGGCCGGGATCGGGACCACGCCGAAGTCGATCACCTGGTCGACGGTCTTGCTGACGATGTCGACGTAGGCGACGAGACCGTCGACGGGGTGTGCCCAGGCGCTGTCCTCCGGGAAGTCCTGCACGAAGGCGAGGCCGCGCAGGATGCGCCGCCCCTTCTCCTCGGGGTATTCGAAGACCCCGGCGGACAGCGGCGCGACGCGCACGGTGTCGACGTCGAGGCCGCGTGCGGCGAGCGCCGCCAGCCAGCGCTCGTCATGCGTGAGCAGTTCCTCGACCGCGGCGAACTCCTCCTCGAGGACCGGCAGTTCGCCGGTCTCGGCGGTGTCGAGCACGACCACGGACTCGACCAGCTCCCGGGTGGCGGACACGGTGACGTCCTTCGGCGCCGCCCCGGAGACGTCGTGCAGGAACACGCGGAACCGGCGGTCGGGTTCGGCGGCGGCACCGCGGGGCGGGTCGAGCAGGCCCAGATAGGCCACCCGGATGCTCTCGCCCAGCAGCCCGGCATCGGAGAGGATGCCGCGCACGGCGACGATCTCCGTATCCGAGGCCAGGGCGTAGGCGGCGTTGACTACGAGCGAGACGGGAGTCATGGTTTCCCTTTCCGGGGCTGTTTTCCTATGGTTGTAGAATAATAAGGTGTTACTAAGCTCGATGGCAAGGGTCTGTTTCCGGCCCCGTCCGGTCACGAGAGGGCAGCATGCCGAAGGTTGTCGACCACGACCAGCGCCGAGTGGAGCTCGTCAACGCGACCTGGCGCATCATCGCCCGCCAGGGCATCGAGGGTGCCACCATGCGTGAGATCGCCGCGGAAGCCGGCTTCGCCAACGGCGCCCTGAAGCCCTATTTCCCGACGAAGGACGACCTGCTCACCTTCGCTTTCGGCCACGTCTTCAGCCAGACCAGTCGACGGATGCGGGACGCCACGGCCGGGAAGGCCGGACTCGCGGCCCTGCGGGCCTACTGCCTCGAGATCCTGCCGCTCGACGACATCCGTCTCAGCGAGGCCCGCATCGTGATCCCCTTCTGGCAGAAGGCGCTGACCGACCCGCAGAAGGCCGCGGAACACGAGAACTCGATGCTGCAATGGCGCGCCACGATGCGCGAACAGCTCGGCGAGGCGCGGGAGCTGGGCGAGCTCCGGGGCAGCGTCCCGGACGACGAGGTCACGGGGCTGCTGATGAACTTCGTGCTCGGGGCGCAGATCACGGCCGTGCTCTCCCCGGCCGAGAATTCTCCGGACCAACTCGTCGCCCAGCTGGACGGCTACCTGGGCCTGTTCACCGCCGATCTTTTTTCAACGAGTGTTGAAAAAAGGCGTGACAAGCCGGGTGCGCTGGGCTAGGTTACTGGGAATCCGTTCACGCCAGCAAAGGAGCTACCGTGACCATGGCAACCCTCCCCCTGATCTCACGAGGATCAGACGACCGGGTGCAGAGCGCAGAGGCGAACACCTTCGCCCAATGGCGCACCCTCGTCTCCGATTCCTTCGTTCCCCTCGACGTCCGGTCTGACGCGAGCGAGTTCCACGGCACGCTGCGGTCCCGGGTGCTCGACGAGCTCTCCATCGTCGAGGTCACCGCGAACGGCCACCAGGTGCTGCGCACCCCGGCGCTGATCGCCCGGACGGACCGGCACTACTTCAAACTCAACCTGCAGCTCTCCGGCCAGGGCATCCTGATCCAGGACAACCGAGAGGCCACCCTCCGGCCCGGCGACCTCGCCGTCTACGACACGCACCGCCCGTACACCCTCGCCTTCGAGCAGGATTTCCGCACCCTGGTGCTGATGTTCCCCCACGACGCCCTCGACCTGCCCGTCGACGCCGTCGGCCAGCTCACGGCGAGACGGATGCCCGGCGACGCGGGCCTGGGCCGGATGATCAGCCCGTTCATGGTGCAACTGGCCGAGAACCTGGACGCGCTCAGCGGCAGCACCGGCCACCGGCTGGCCTACAACGCGGTCGACCTGGTCGCGACGATGTTCGAGAGCGAACTGAACATCCACCGCGAGCCGACGTCCGGCCCGCGCGGGGACCTGCTCGCCAGCATCCGCTCGTATATCGAAGGCGCCCTCGGCGACCCGGGGCTCTCCCCCGCGACCATCGCCGCGGCGCATTTCATCTCGACCCGCCACCTGCACAACGTGTTCCACGCGGCCGACACCACGGTCTCAAGCTGGATTCGGGCCCGCCGGCTCGAGCACTGCCGCCGGGACCTGCGCGACCCCATCCTGGCGGACCGCTCGGTGGGCGACATCGCCGCGCGGTGGGGCTTCATCGACGCCGCACACTTCAGCCGGATCTTCCGCGCCGCCTTCGGCGAGCCGCCCAGCGCCTACCGTCGCGGCTGAGCCGGCCGGGGGCGCCGGACCCTTCCCTGGGATCCAAGCTTCGTTCCCGGATTGGCAAGTGCGCAGCCCCGCACTGAGCCAGAGTCGTGACACTGGCTTCCACGAGAAGAAGCCGCTCAATGAGGAGCACCCCATGACAAGCACCCGAACCACCCCCGAGGCCGACGCCCCGGCCACCCTGCACACCGGCCGCCTGGGCGTCATCGGCATCGTCTTCTTCGTTGTCGCCGCCGCCGCACCGCTGGTCGGCATGACCGGCGCGGTACCGGTCGCCATCGTGCTCGGCAACGGCGCGGCCGCCCCCGGCGCCTACCTCGCGGTGGGCATCACCCTGCTGCTGTTCAGCGTCGGCTACGCCGCCATGAGCCAGCGGGTCACCAACGCAGGCGCGTTCTTCGCCTACATCGGCCGCGGGCTCGGCCGGCACCTCGGCAGCGCCTCGGCCTTCGTGTCGATCCTCGCCTACCTGGCCATCCAGCTCGCCATCTACGGTTTTTTCGGCGGTCTCCTGGCGGCCCAGGTCGGCCTGCTGCCCTGGTGGGCCTGGTCGCTCCTGGCCTGGGCCGTCGTCACGCTGCTCTCCCTGCTCAGCGTCGACGTCGGAGCCAAGGTGCTCGGCGTCCTGATGCTGCTGGAACTCGGCGCCCTCATCGTCACCTCGATCGCCATCCTCACCGACGGCGGTCCGGAAGGCCTCAACTTTTGGGCCTCCTTCAGCCCGGCCGCGATCCTCGCCGGCGGACTCACCGGCTCTGCCGGGATCGCCTTCGCCTTCGCCTTCGCCTCCTTCATCGGCTTCGAGGCCACGGCCATCTACGGCGAGGAATCGAAGGACCCCAAGAAGGTCGTCCCCCGGGCCACCTACCTCGCGGTCGGCGTCATCACGGTGCTGTTCGCGCTCACTGCCTTCGCGATGGTCACCGGCATGGGCGCATCCCAGGTGGTCGAAAAGACGGTAGAGCTCTCCACGCTCGACGGCGTGCCGCTGGCCGACCCGGCCGCCGTGCTGTTCGCCCTCGCCACCGAGTACGTAGGCCCGTGGATGGCCACCGTGATGGGCATCCTCGTGCTCTCCAGCCTGTTCGCGGGGCTGCTCGCCTTCCAGAACGCGGCGAGCCGCTACCTGTTCGCCCTCGGCCGCGGCGGCGCACTCCCCCAGCCGCTCAGCCACGTCAACCGCCGCGGAGCGCCCAGCACGGCCTCCCTCGCCACCTCGGTCGTCAGCGGACTCGTCATCGCCGTCTTCGCCCTGTTCCGGCTCGACCCGATTCTGAACATGTTCTACTGGTTCAGCGGACTCGCCGTCGTGGCGATCGTCCTGATCGAGATCCTGGTCTGCATCGCGGTGATCGCCTACTTCCGCCGCAACCAGGGCAGCGAGAACGTATTCCAGACCGTCATCGCCCCGGTGCTGGCCACCATCGGCCTGATCCTCGGCGAATACCTGCTGATGAGCCGCTTCGGACTGCTCGCCGGCACCGTCGCCGAGGGCATCGACCCGACCGTCACCTCGTGGGGCCTCAGCCCGATCGGCTGGGTGCTGGTCGGGCTGCCGTTCGCCGTGCTCCTGGTCGGCTACCTGCACTCACTCTGGACCAAGACCGAGAACGAAGCGCTCGTGCAGGATGTGCTCTCCTAGAGAGAGCACCGCAGTCAGAAAGCGGGTCCCTACCATCGGCGGGGGCCCGCTTTTCGGTGCCGCCCGCTCTTCTGTGTCGCGCGCTTTTCGGTGTCAGAGTCCGAAACCGGTGTGGCGGATGCCCCAGCGCACCGTCCAGGTCGCCCCCGGTTCCAGCCAGCGCAGCCCCGCTCCCGAATTGAACGCATCCGCCGGGGCGGTCATCGGCTCGATCGCGACCGCGCGCCCGGGCACGGGCTCGTCGGCGTCGCTGCCGGGAGCCGTGACGGGGAAGTTCCGCGGCGTGAAGACCTGCACGTAGCGGATGTGCTCGTCCCCCCAGAGGATCACGCTGCGCCCGTCGGGGGCGGTCAGGGAGTGCTCGCTGCGCGCATCCGGGTGCCCGAGGGGGGCCGGGTGACCGAGCGGGTGGGAGGACGACGCGCCCGGTCCCACGCCGCCGAAACCGTCGTCGAGGTCGAGGTCACGCACCTCCCGGCCCTCCCTCAGGTCGAACCGGGTGCCGGCGACGGGGCTTTCCCCGACCGGATTCAACCGGTCGTCGACGTCGATGTGGGTGTCGGCCGCGAGCCGCAGCCGCAGGTCGTCGGTGGGCACGCCGCCGATCTTCAGGTAGGGGTGCGCGCCGAGGGCGACCGGGGCGGGCTCGGTGCCCACGTTCCGCACTGTGTGGGTAACATCGAGCCCGTCGTCGGTGAGGGTGTACGTCACCGTCGTGTCGAGCTGGAACGGATAGCCCGGCTGCGGGAAGACGGTGGCGGCCAGGGTCACCGCGTCCGTGCTGCGACTGAGCAGCCGATAGGGCGAGTAGCGCAGGAGGCCGTGGACGGCGTTGCCGAGTTCGGGTTCGGTCAGGGCGAGTTCGCGCCGCACCCCGCCCTGCTGCCAGACCCCGTCCCGGATGCGGTTCGTCCACGGCATCAGCACGATCCCGGCGCCCTTCGGCGGGACCGACCGGGCCGGGAAGGGCTCGACCAGGTCTATGCCGTCTACGGAATACATCCGCAGGCCGGCGGCAACCTCGGTGACCACCGCCAGGGCGGGCCCGCTGGGCGTCGCCGCCCTCAATTCGTATTGGAACCCCGTCGCTGCGCGCATGATGCCAACTTACTCCGGTTGCAGAACGGTCAGTCCGGCCTCGCGGAGGGAGTCCAGCGCGGCGGCGGTGGCCGTCGCATCCGTCACCAGCGTGTCGAACGCCCGGAGCGGCCCGACCTGGCCGAGGTGCACCTGACCGAGTTTGGACCCGTCGGCCACGACGACGACGCGGGATGCCGCGGCGAGCATGAGCGTCTTCACGCCCGCCTCGGGCAGGTTGATGTTCGTGATGCCGTGCTCGGCGTCGACCCCGTTGCAGCCGATGAACGCGAGGTCGGCGTGCACCTGGCTGAGCACGGTCCGGGCCAACGGCTCGACCAGCGAGTGCTGCAGCGGGCGCAGCGACCCGCCGGTGACGATCACGGTGAAGCGCGGGATCGCCGGTTCGAGTTCGAGGGCGATGCTGAGGCCGTTGGTGATGATGACGACATCCGTGAGGTCGGTGCGGGCCAGCAGCGCCCGAGCGATCGCGAGGGTGGTGGTGCCCACGTCGAGGATTACGCTCTGCCCGCTCGTCACGAGCGAGGCGGCGAGCGCGCCGATCTGCTGTTTCGGGAGAACGGATGCCGCGAGCGCTTCCTCGAACGAGTACTCGCGGATCGGCCGCCCGCTCGTCGGCGTCGCGGGCACCGCGCCGCCGTGCACGCGCTGCACCACCCCGGCGTTCTCGAGCACGTCGAGGTCGGCCCGCGCCGTGACGCCGGACACCCCGAAGGCCTCGCGCAACTCCCTGACCCGCACGAATCCGCGTTCGTCGACCAGACGCTGGATCCGCTCGCGCCGCTGGTATGCGGACAGGGTGTCCCGGTCAGCGGTGAGATCGACCCCGACGCCGGTCGGCTCGGTGGCGACTGCGTCTGTGTCTGGTGCATTAATGGTCATGCTCCATCTTCACTTAGTTTGTTTTGGTTTTCAATACGAAACCTCTGGTTTCGCATGCGCAGATCAGATAGCGTGGTTTCTGCCATGAACACACCACACTTCGTCGCCGACACCGGCATCGTCCGTCACCGCCACACGCTCGCTGATGGGCGTGACCTCATCTACTTCGATGACCCCCAGACCACCCTCGCCCCCGAGCGTGCCGCCGACCTGCGCGAACTGGACCCGCGCCCGGCCACGGCCCGGATGCGGCAGGATCCGCTGACCGGGGAATGGGTCTCGATCGCGGCCGCCCGCCAGAACCGGGTGTTCCTGCCGCCGGCCCACCTCGACCCGCTCGCCCCCTCGACCCCGGGCAACCCGTCCGAGGTGCCGAGCAACTACGACGTGGCCGTGTTCGAGAACAAGTCGCCGTCGTTCGGGCCGTTGCTCACGGATGCCGACGCTCCCGCCGGGCTCGACGACCTGGCCACGATCGGCCTGGGCCGCACGCGGACCTCGGTCGGGCGCTGCGAAGTCGTCTGTTTCAGCCCGGAGCACGAGGGGTCGTTCGCGAGCCTGTCGGTGGTGCGCGCCCGCACCGTGATCGAGGCCTGGGCCGAGCGCACCCATGCCCTGTCCCAGCTGCCCGGCATCGAGCAGGTGTTCCCGTTCGAGAACCGCGGCGAGGCGATCGGAGTGACGCTCCACCACCCGCACGGACAGATCTACTCCTACCCCTACGTCACGCCGCGCAGCCAGCGCGTGATCGCCTCCCTCGACCAGTACGGCCCGAACCTGTTCGGCGACATCCTCGCCAGCGAGCAGGCCGGCGGCCGGGTCATCCTCAGCGGTGAGCACTGGACCGCTTTCGTGCCGTTCGCGGCGCGCTGGCCGATCGAGGTGCACATGCTGCCGCACCGCCACGTGCCCGACTTCGCCGAGACGGTCCTCGCCGAACGCGACGAGCTGGCGGTGCTGTACCGGCGCCTGCTGCGCGGCATCGACGCCCTCTACGACACCCCCACGCCGTACATCGCGGCCTGGCACCAGGCCCCGGTGAACGTGCGCCGCGACGAGATCCGCCTGATGCTGCAGGTGACCAGCCCGCGCCGGGCCGAGGACAAACTCAAGTTCCTGGCCGGCTCGGAAGCCGCGATGGGAGCGTGGATCGGCGACGTCACGCCCGAGCAGGCGGCCGACAACATCCGCCTGGCCGTCGAACGGTCCGCCGCAGCCGACACCGACGAGGCCGCCGCGACCGCTGCCGCCGCCGGGACCGCCGCCGGGACCGCCGCCGCATTCGCCGGGAAGGCCCGCTCATGAGCGCCCTCGCCCAGTCCGTGCGCGCCGGCTTCGAGAGCCGCTTCGCCGCTCAGCCGGCCAGCCTGTGGTCGGCCCCGGGCCGCGTCAACCTGATCGGCGAGCACACAGACTACAACGACGGCTTCGTCTTCCCGTTCGCGATCGACCGGCGCACGGTGGTCGCGATGGCCCTGCGCCCGGACCGCCTGCTGCGGGTGGCGAGTTCGTTCGCCGAGGAGACCGTCGAGCTGTCCCTCGACGACCTGACGCCGGAGAACCTGGCCGGCTGGTCCGCCTACCCGCTCGGGGTGGCCTGGGCGCTCGGCCAGTTCGGCGCGGACCTGGCCGTCGTGGCCGGCTTCGACGTGTTCATCGACTCCGACGTGCCGATCGGGGCCGGGCTCTCCTCGTCGGCCGCGATCGAGAGCGCGGTCGCGGTCGCCCTGAATGACCTCTGGCAGCTCGGACTCGACCGGCGCGTGCTTGCCCGGGTCGGCCAGCTGGCGGAGAATCGCGCGGTCGGCGCGCCGACAGGCATCATGGACCAGTCGGCGTCGCTGCTCGGCCAGGCCGACGCCGCCGTGTTCCTGGACTGCCGCAGCCTCGACGCCGAGGTGATCCCGCTCGGCTTCGCCCCGGCCGACCTCGAACTCCTGATCATCGACACCCGGGTCAGCCACGCGCACTCGACCGGCGGGTATGCCTCGCGCCGGGCATCCTGCGAACTGGGCGCCCGGATGCTGGGCGTCGCCTCCCTGCGGGACCTCACCGTGAACGACCTGCCGCGGGCCGCCGAGCTGCTCGACGACGAGACCCTCCGCCGGGTGCGGCACGTCATCACGGAGAACCAGCGCGTGCTCGACACCGTGCGCACCCTGCGCGAGCAGGGACCGACCGCGATCGGTGCTCTCCTGGACGCCTCGCACGTGTCGATGCGCGACGACTTCGAGATCTCGGTGCCCGAACTCGACCTCGCCGTCGAAACCGCGCGCGGTGCGGGGGCCATCGGCGCCCGCATGACCGGCGGCGGATTCGGCGGGGCCGCGATCGCGCTCACCCCGCGCTCGCTCATCCCCCGGGTCACGGCGGAGGTCACGGCCGCGTTCGCGGCCCGCGGTTTCACGGCCCCGGACCTGTTCGTGGTGCACGCCGCAGACGGGGCAAGCCGCGCGGAGTAGCCGCCCGGGCCAACGCGCACCCTCTGCATAACTCCTGCAATCTGGTCGGCCGGGGCTCTTTTCGGCCGAGTTTCGGTCCGTTTCGCGGAATCTGCAGGAGTTATGCTCGGGGCGCCTCCGGCTCGGGCAGGGCCTGCCGGAGCCGCGCTTGCTCGGTGGCTAACTCAGGAAGAACCGGTGGGACCACCCTCTGCACCCGCTGCATGTCTGGCGGAGGCGGCCCGCGGCATCCGTTTCTCCTGAGTCAGCCACACGGAGCAACGCGCACCCTCTGCATAACTCCTGCAATCTGGTCGGCCGGGGCTCTTTTCGGCCGAGTTTCGGTCCGTTTCGCGGAATCTGCAGGAGTTATGCTCGGGGCGCCTCCGGCTCTCGCTGTCAGGGAACGACAGCAGTGGACTCGCCGCCGGTGATCCGCNTCGCTGTCAGGGAACGACAGCAGTGGACTCGCCGCCGGTGATCCGCAGCAGTTCGTCGAACGACGTGGGGAACACGGTATGCGCGTGGCCCGCGGCGGCCCAGACCACCGCGAACTCGGCCAGCGCGACATCCACCAGGGTGCGCAGGGGCGACGGATGCCCGACCGGCGCGACCCCGCCGATCACCTGCCCGGTCGCCTGCTTGACCACATCCTTCGAGGCGCGGCCGATGGTGCCGCCCAGCCTCTCGCCCAGCCAGGCGGTGTCGACGCGGTGCGCTCCGCTCGTCAGCACGAGCAGGGGTTCCCCGTCGAGCGTGAAGACGAGCGAATTCGCGATCGCGCCCACCGGGATACCGAGGGCGGCTGCTGCCGTCTGGGCGGTCGTCGCCGCTTCGTCGAACCATCTGATCTCCGGATCGAGGCCGAAACCGTGCAGGGTGCCGCGCACCCGTTCGACGGACGGATGCATGCTGTTGACCATGCCGGAATCCTAAGCGGTCAGCCGCCGAACCGTGAGAAGCGCCCCTCTGAAGGCCCTACGGAGGGTGCGTGGAGGGGCGAAACTCACGGCTCGGCGGAGGGCTGGGCAGGGCCGTCCGCGCCCGGCCGCGCCCGGCCGCACGTGGGCGCACGTGGGCGCACGTGGGCGCCGGGGCGCGGCCGGGCGATAGGCTGGCGCGTATGACTGCCGACAGCGCCGCCCGCATCATCACTCTCCCCGACCGCCCCGGACCCGTCGTCGCCGACACCGCCTATGTCGCCCCCGGCGCCGTGCTGGTGGGCAACGTCGTCCTGGCCGAGCATGCCAGCGTCTGGTACAACGCCGTGCTGCGCGCGGAGGCGGAGCCCATCCGCATCGGCCCCGGATCCAACCTGCAGGACAACGTCTCCTGCCACGTCGACCACGGGTTTCCGCTCATCCTCGGCCGGGACGTGTCCGTCGGCCACGGCGCCGTGCTGCACGGGTGCACGATCGAAGACGGTTCCCTGATCGGCATGTCGGCGACGGTCCTGAACGGTGCCGTCATCGGTTCCGGGTCGCTCGTCGCGGCCGGAGCCGTCGTGCTCGAGGGCTCCGTGATCCCGCCGCGCTCGCTGGTCGCCGGCGTCCCGGCGAAGGTGCGCCGGTCGTTGACGGATGAAGAGGTGGCCGGCCTCAGCCACAACGCGGAGGAGTATCTGCGTCACTCCGCGCTGCACGCATCCGTGGGCGCCGCACCCCAGGCCTGAGCTGCCCCGGCGGATCACAACTCGTTTGAGTCCGCCCGCCGGTCTCGCTGCGCGCACCGCGGTTCAGGGCTCAGGTTGTGGCTCGCGGCGCCCGCTGCAACATGCGCCGGCGCACACAGCGTGCGCCGCGACGGCATCCGTACCCGGGCTTGCCCGGATCGCGCGCCGGAGTGACCTGCGCCACCGGCGGCATCCGTACCGGGTCTCGCCGGATCGCGGGCCGGGTTGACTTGCGCCACCGGGCCAGCCGGGCGACCGGCGCCACACGGCGGCACCGCGACGACCGTCGAGAGCTACCGACGGAGCGAGAGTTCGGCGGCCTTGACCACGTTGCAGAGCAGCATGGCCCGGGTCATCGGTCCCACGCCCCGCGGGTTCGGGGAGAGGAAACCGGCCACCTCGGCGACGTCCGGGTGCACGTCCCCGGTCAGGGTGCCCTTGCCGGTGATCGGGTCGGTCACCCGGGTGATGCCCACGTCGAGCACGGCGGCGCCGGGCTTGACCCAGTCGGCCTGGATCAGGTGCGGAACACCGACCGCCGCCACGACGATGTCCGCGCGGCGCACCTCGCCGGGCAGGTCGACCGTGCGGGAGTGGGTGAGGGTGACCGTGGCGTCCAGGCCCTTGCGGGTGAAGAGCAGGCCGAGCGGACGCCCGACCGTGAGCCCGCGGCCCACCACGACGACGCGACGGCCGACGATCGGCACGTCGTAGCGGTGCAGCAGTTCGACGATGCCGGCCGGCGTGCAGGGCAGCGGTGAGTCCAGTTCGCCCTCGATGCCGAGTACCAGCCGGCCGAGGTTCGTCGGGTGCAGGCCGTCGGCATCCTTCGACGGGTCGATAAGTTCGAGCATGGCGTTGTCGTTGTGCCCGACCGGCAGCGGCAACTGGATGATGTACCCGGTCACCTCCCGGGCGGAGTT
The DNA here is from genome assembly GCF_004403545.1 of Cryobacterium sp. TmT2-59. NCBI lineage: Bacteria > Bacillati > Actinomycetota > Actinomycetes > Micrococcales > Microbacteriaceae > Cryobacterium > Cryobacterium sp. TmT2-59. Next base: position 39,506 of record NZ_SOGM01000014.1, read on the forward strand.
GAGGTCGGCGATGGCCGCGCGCACGTCGGCGGTGCTGGCGGAGGCCGGCAGGTCGACGCGGATCGATTCGATGCCGACCTCGGCGCAGTCGCGGTGCTTGCCCGCGACATACGAGCGCGACCCTGGGTCGTCGCCGACCAGCAGCGTACCGAGCCCCGGCACGACGCCGTGCGCCCGCAGCTCGCTGATGCGGCCGATGAGTTCGGACTTGACCGCGGAGGCGGTCTTGACTCCGTCGAGGGTGATTGCCGTCATTGTGGATCCATTCGATTCAGTCGATCGTTCTCAGATGCGGGTTCCGGCCGGCTGCTGCGGTTCCGGAGTGCTGCCGGTTCCGGACCGCGCGTGTGCGAATTCGACGGAGATTTTGACCGACACGCCGGTGACGGATGCCGTCAGCGTGTTTTTAAGGCGAAATCTCCGTCGAATTCGTTGGGGCCGGGCTTCCGGGGCCGAAGCCGAAGCTGGAGCCGAGCCGGGGCCGGGACAGCCCGGGGCGGGACAGCGCGGGACGTGGCGGGTGAGGCGCGACGGGCGCCGCGCCCGCGGGGCGGGCTACTGCTGCAGGCCGGGGTAGAGCGGGAAGGCGTCGGTGAGCACCTTGACCCGGGCGCGGAGGCCCTGGATGTCAGCGTCCGGCTTGAGCGCCTCCGCGATGACATCGGCGACGACCGTGAACTCCTCGTCGCCGAAGCCGCGGGTGGCCAGGGCGGGCGTGCCGATCCGCAGGCCGCTGGTGACCATCGGCGGGCGCGGGTCGAATGGAACCGAGTTGCGGTTGACCGTGATGCCCACGGCGTGCAGGGCGTCCTCGGCCTGCTGGCCGTTGATGGGCGAGTTGCGGAGGTCGGCGAGCACGAGGTGCACGTCGGTGCCGCCGGTGAGCACGTCCACGCCGCCGGCGCGGGAGTCGTCGGCCATCAGACGGTCGGCCAGGATGCTGGCGCCGCGGAGGGTGCGTTCCTGGCGTTCCTTGAACTCCGGCTCGGCCGCGAGCTTGAACGCGGTCGCCTTGGCGGCGATGACGTGCATCAGCGGCCCGCCCTGCTGGCCCGGGAACACGTTCGAGTTGAGCTTCTTCGCCAGCGCCATGTCGCGGGAGAGGATCAGGCCGGAGCGGGGGCCGGCCAGGGTCTTGTGCACGGTGGTCGAGACGACGTCCGCGTACGGGATCGGGGACGGGTGCAGCCCGGCGGCGACGAGGCCGGCGAAGTGCGCCATGTCGACCCAGAGCATCGCGCCGACCTCGTCGGCGATGCTGCGGAAGGCCGCGAAGTCGAGGTGGCGCGGGTAGGCCGACCAGCCGGCGATGATGACCTTGGGCTTGTGCTCGAGGGCCTTCTCGCGGACGACGTCCATGTCGACCAGGAAGGTGGTCGGGTCGACGCCGTAGGCGACCGGGTTGTAGAGCTTGCCGGAGAAGTTGAGTTTCATCCCGTGGGTGAGGTGACCGCCGTGGGCCAGTTCCAGGCCCAGGATGGTGTCGCCGGGCGTCGCGATGGCGGAGAGCACGGCGGCGTTCGCGGTGGCGCCGGAGTGGGGCTGCACGTTGGCGTACTCGGCGCCGAAGAGCGACTTGGCCCGGTCGATGGCGAGCTGCTCGGCGACGTCGACGTACTCGCAGCCGCCGTAGTAGCGGCGCCCCGGGTAGCCCTCGGCGTACTTGTTCGTGAGCACCGACCCCTGCGACTGCAGCACCGCGCGGGGAACGAAGTTCTCGCTCGCGATCATCTCGAGGTAGTCGCGCTGACGCCCGAGCTCCTGCTCGAGGACGGCGGCGATCTCCGGGTCGACGACCGAGAGCGGCTCGTTGAACGTGGATCGAAGGACGTTGGACTGCACAGAATCGGGCACGGGGTCTCCTTAGACGTCTTGAGTGAACGACGTGATGAAAAATTCGTCGTAGCCCAGGCGTGCGGCCACTAACCGTGTCAGTCGCTCCCCGATGGTGACCCATCTTTCGTGCTACGCCAGTTGCGACAGGCTCGATCTTAGCAGGCGCCCTCGGGTCTCAGTCGGTGCGCTTTCCCAGCTCGTCGACGATGAGCAGGTCGGTGCGGAGGTGCTCGCTGTCGTGCCCGGCCCGGGCCACCAGGTGCGCCGCCATCGGGGCGGTGAGCGCCTGGAAGACGACGATGGCGACCACCAGGGTCACGGTCCCGAGCGAGAAATTGTTAACCGCGACATCCGTCGTCACCGCGATCAGGCCGAAGATCTGTGGTTTCGTGGCCGCGTGCAGGCGGGTCAGCACGTCGGGGAAACGGATCAGGCCGACCCCGGCCGCGAAGCACATCACCGCCCCGGCCAGCACCAGCACGGCCGTCACCACATCATTGGCCACCTGGTTCACGAGCGCTCCCGAACCGACAGGAACCGGGCGACGCTGAGGGAGCCGAGCACCGCGAACAGGGCCAGGACGAGCAGCACCGGCAGGGTGTCGACGTGCCGGTTGAGGGCCATCTCCGCGCCCAGGGCGCAGATGACCGTGGCCACGAGCACGTCCGAGGCGATCACCCGGTCGAGCACGGACGGTCCGCGGATGATGCGGTACAGGGCCAACAGTCCGCCGGCTCCGAAGAGGACTCCGGCCACAATCGCGACGATTGCCATCACTCGTCTCCTGTCTTCTCGGTGGACGTCTCGGTGGAGCTCTCGGGTGACTCCTCGGGTGACTTCTGGGGTGACTTCTCGGTGGCGGCGGCGCACACCCGCAGCCGTTCCAGGTCTTCTCTCGACCCGAACGCGAGCACGATTCGCCGTTCGGTCTCGAACACGCTCGCCCGGAACCGTTCGATCTGCTCCGGCGTGCGCATGCTCAGCACGTGCAGGTAGAGCGTGGAGGTGACCCGGTCGATGTCCACGACGAGGGAGCCGGGCACGATCGACGTGGCGACCGCGGTCCAGGTCAGGATCAGGTCACTGCGGGTGTGCAGCGGCACGGCGAGGATGGCATTGCTGGCGCGGTAGCGCGGCGACAGGGCCGCGGCGGCCACCTGCACCGACGCCGACACGATGTCCACCAGCAACCGCAGGAAGAAGAGCACCGTTCGCCACGGATTCAGGCGCCCGCTCAACTGCACCGCCGGCAGGTAGAACACGACGGAGACCAGCGCCGCCACCAGCACCCCGGTGACCAGACCCCTCCGGTCGAAGCTGCCCCAGAGCAGCATCCAGAGCAGCACCAGCCCGCCGCCCAGGGTGAGCCGGCTGACGTATCCGTTCAGGCGTTCGGAGCGCGTGGTCACGGCGCTCCGTCCGGGAACACCGCGTCGATGTACGCGGCCGGTTCCTCGATCTCGGCGGCGGCCCGGGCGGCAAACGCGAAGACCGGTCCGGCGAAGACCGTGAGGCTGAGCGTCAGCGCGAGCAGGGCCGTCGTCGCCCCGATCATCAGCGGCGAAATGGTCTTGGTGATGACGGTTCCCTCATCGTGCGGGTCGTCCGTGAGCCGGTCGAGCATGGGCGACTCGTAGTCCTCGATCTCCCGGCGCGGGCGCCAGAAGGCCATGTTCCAGGCCCGGGTGAGGGCGTACAGGGTGAGCAGGGACGTCGCGGCGCCTGCGGCGATCACGATGAAGGGGAGCGGGCCGCCCAGTTCGGCCCCGGCCTGGAAGAGCGCCACCTTGCCGAGGAAGCCGGAGAACGGCGGGATTCCGCCGAGGTTGAGCGCGCCGACGAAGAAGAGGCCGGCCACCAGGGGCGCCGTCTTGAGCATCCCGCCCAGTCTGGCCAGCGAGGTGGTGCCGCCGACGCGTTCGATCAGCCCGGCGCAGAGAAAGAGGGTCGTCTGCACCGTGATGTGGTGCACCACGTAGAAGATGGTGGCGGCGATGGCCAGGGGGGTGCCCAGGGCGATGCCGAAGATCATGTACCCGATGTGGCTGACCAGGGTGAAGGAGAGCAGCCGCTTGATATCGGCCTGCGCGAGCGCGCCGAGGATGCCGATCAGCATGGTGAGCAGGGCCAGGACCAGGAGCGGCACCGACAGCGGGTTCTCCGGGAACAGAAGGGTCTGGGTGCGCAGGATGGCGTACACGCCCACCTTGGTGAGCAGCCCGGCGAACACCGCGGTGACCGGCGCGGGGGCGGTCGGGTAGGAGTCCGGCAGCCAGAACGACAGCGGGAACACGGCGGCCTTGACGCTGAAGCCCAACAGCAGCATCAGCCCCAGCACGAGCTGCACATCGGGGGCGAGCTGGGGCACGCGCTCGGCCAGCAGGGCCAGGGTCACCGTACCGGTCGCCCCGTAGAGCAGCGCGATCGCGCTGAGGAAGAGCACGGACGAGACCAGGCTGACGACGATGTAGGTGACGCCGGCACGGATGCGCGCACCGGTTCCGCCGAGGGTGAGCAGCACGTAGCTGGCCGAGAGCAGCATCTCGAATCCGACGTACAGGTTGAACAGGTCCCCCGCGATGAACGCGTTGAACAGCCCGGCCGCCAGCACCAGGTAGGTGGGGTGGAAGATCGACACCGGGGTTTCCCGGTCGCCGTCGAGGATGCCCTGGCCGACGGCGAACAGGAGCACGCCCAGCAGCATCAGCGCGGAGACGATCAGCATCAGGGCCGCCAACCGGTCGACCACCAGCACGATCCCCCACGGGGCCTGCCAGCCGCCGACGTGCACGACCACCGTGCCGCCCCGGTCGACGAGCACGAGGAGCACGGCACTGATAACCACGACGGCCGCCAGCACGAGCACGCTGATGCCGATCTGGCGTCCCGGCCGCCGGCCGAGGGCCAGCGCGATCGCCGAACCGAGCAACGGGAGGGCCACGACCAGGGGCACGAGGATGCCCGCCGGGTTCACCGTGCACCCCCGTCCGGGCGCGCGGTGCGGCCGGACGTGTTCGCGGCGTCTCGAGCGCCGACGTTCGCACCGCCATCCTCGTCATCGTGCTCGTCGTCGTCGTCGTGCTCGCCGTCCTCGTCGAGCGAGGCTTCCACGGCCGCGTCGTCGTCGCTGGAGGACCGGAAGTCCCGCTCGTTCTGGCCCGGAGCTTCGGTGGCGTGCTCGTCGGTGAGGTTGTCGCCCTCGTCGCCGAGCTGCGCCAGCCACCAGGAGCGGTAGATGAGCGCCAGCAGGAGCGCCGTGATGCCGAAGTTGATGACGATCGCGGTCAGCATCAGCACCTGCGGCATCGGGTCGACCATGCTCAGGTCCCGGGCGGTGCCGGTGATGATCGGGGAGCTGCCCGGGCGGCCGCTCATGATGAAGATCAGCAGGTTCGTGGCGTTGCCGACCAGCACGAAACCGATCAGCACCCGGGTCAGGCTCCGCTCGAGCATGATGTAGACGCCGGCCGCGTACATCACGGCCATGACGATGACGAGGGTCAGGGACGCGCTCACGGCAGCACCTCGGTTCGGGCCAGGGCCTCGGGCTCGGCACCGCTGGGCTCGCCGCCGCTCGGCGTCTCCTGCTCGGGCGTCGGGGCAGTGCCGGCGTCGCTCTGCCGGTCGATCTCACTGCCGAGGCTGCGCAGGATGTCCAGCACCAGGCCGATCACGACCAGGTACACTCCGATGTCGAAGATGGTGGAGGTGCCGAACGAGAGGGCCCCGAGCACCGGGACCTCCGCGCTGAAATACGCCGACTCGAGCGGGATCCCGGTGAAAAAGAGCGACCCGACCGCCGAACCGACCGCCAGGATGACGCCGAGCCCGAGGATCTTGCCGGGGTCCACCGGCACGGCCTCGCCCAGTTCGTAGCGGCCGCCGGCCAGGTACCGGGCCACGAGGGCCAGGCCCGCCAGCAGTCCGCCGGCGAATCCGCCGCCGGGGGCGTTGTGGCCGGCGAAGAGCAGGAAGACGGAGACGACGATCGCCGGGTGGAAGAGCAGCCGCACGAGCACCTCGACCAGGATGGACCGGTCCGGTGCGGGGATGGTGCGCCCGGCCAGCAGCCAGGACTGGCGGGTGACAGCGTGCCCGGCGGAGGACGCGTGCGGGTCGGCGACCACGCGGCGGCGGTTCCGCGGCGACCGCTGGGTGCGGGAACCCTTCAGTCGCGGCACGACCTCGTTGCGTCCGGACACGAAGAGCAGGCTGGCCACCCCGGTCGCGACGACGATCAGGACGGAGATCTCGCCCATGGTGTCCCAGGCCCGGATGTCGACGAGCACGACGTTGACGATGTTGGTGCCGTGCGCCTCCTGGGTCAGGCGCGGCAGTTCGGCGGAGATGCTCACCGCCTGCCGTGCGCCGAGGGCGATCACGCCGATGGTTCCCATCACGGCGCCGACCAGCACGCCGATCAGGGCGCGGCGGCGGCGGTGTATCGGCCGGTTGTGCTGCATGATCCCGGTGGGCAGGCGGCGCAGCACGAGCACGAACACGACCAGCGTCATCGTTTCGACCAGCGCCTGGGTGAGGGCGAGGTCGGGTGCGCCGTGGAGGGCGAACAACGCCACGAGGCCGTAACCGGTGACGCCCGCGAGCAGCACCGACGTCATCCGCTGGCCGACCCGTGCGGCCGCGACCGCCGCGATGCCCATGATCAGGGCGATCACGACCTGGGCCGGGTAGTCCCAGGGCACCAGGGCGTCGGGCCAGGTGCGGTTGACCAGCGCCGCGAAGCCGAGGGCGAGCACGAATACCACGAGGATGGTGGAGAGGTACTGCGGCAGGCCACCGCGCTGGGCGAAGTGGGTGAGGCGGGCCGCGGCCCGGTCGATGCCGCGCACGGTCACGCCGTAGCCGTGGCCGGCGTCGACCCAGGCGGGGACGGTGGCCTGCAGGAGCGCGACCCGGCGGCGCGCTGCGAACATCAGCGCGCCGAGGAGGACCAGGACCAGGCTGATCAGCAGCGCCGGCTCGAGGCCGTGCCAGAGCGCGAGGTGGTAGTCGCCGCCGCCGGCGACCGTGTCGGCGTAGGGGGCCAGCAACGGGTCGATCCCGGCGCTCAGCGGGCCGAGCAGCACGGTGCCGGCGGTGAGGACGACGGGGGCCAGCAGCACGCCCCACCGGTCCGGGTGCAGCGCGGTGGGAGCCATCGTCGGCCGGGTGCCGAACGCACCCCAAATGAAACGGATGCTGTAAGCGACCGTCAGCACCGAGCCGATGCCCGTGCCCACCAGGGCGATCCAACCCCAGCCGTCGCCGGCCCGCCCGGCCTCCAGGAGCGCGGTGAATACGGCCTCCTTGGCGACGAATCCGAACAGGGGCGGCAGTCCGGCCATCGAACCGGCGGCGAGCACGGCGATAAACAGGAGCGCGGGCTGGCTGCGGCCGAGGCCGGACAGCCGGCGCAGGTCGCGGGTGCCGGCCCGGTGGTCGATGATGCCGACGACGAGGAACAGCGTGGCCTTGTAGAGCGCGTGGGCGAGCAGCAGCGCCGCCCCGGCGAGCGCAGCGTCCCGGGTTCCGAATCCGACCGAGACCATCAGGAACCCGAGCTGGCTGACGGTCCCGTAGGCCAGCAGCAGCTTGAGGTCGTGCTGCCGGAGCGAGCGCCACGCTCCGACGAGCATCGTCCAGACGCCGATGGTCACCAGCACCGGCATCCAGGCGTCGGTGTCGGCATAGCCGGGGGCGAGCCGGGCGACCAGGTAGATGCCGGCCTTGACCATGGCTGCCGCGTGCAGGTAGGCGCTGACCGGGGTCGGGGCGGCCATTGCCGCGGGCAGCCAGAAGTGGAAGGGGATCAGCGCCGACTTGGACAGCGCGCCGACGAGGATCAGCAGGATCGCCCAGGTCGCGGCGGGCCCGGAGACCGGGTCGGCGACGATCACGGCCAGGGAGGTCGTTCCCGCCGCCACGGAGAGCATGATGACGCCCACCAGCATGGCGAGCCCGCCGAACGTGGTCACCAGGAGAGCCTGCAGGGCGGCGCCGCGGCTCGCCCGGCGGCTCGTGTAGTGCCCGATCAGCAGGTACGAGAGCACACTGGTGATCTCCCAGAAAATGAACATCACCACGATGTCGTCGGCGGTCACCAGCCCGTACATCGTGCCGGCGAAGGCCAGCAGGAGGGCCGCGAACCGGCCGAGGGACAGCTCGTCGGCGGCGAAGTAGCGGGCGCAGTAGAGCAGGACCAGCGCGCCGACCCCGGTCACGACCAGCGCCAGCAGCCAGGCCAGGGTGTCGACGCGGAAGGAGAGGGAGATACCCAGCGTCGGGATCCACGGGATGCTCTCGGTCACCGCGTCTCCCGCGGTCACGGTGGCGGTCTGGCCGAGGGTGTAGGCGAAAGCGGCCGCCGGCAGCAGGGCGATCAGGTAGAAGGCCCGCACCGACAGGAGGCGCGTCAGCAGCGGGGTGAAGGCGGAGACGACACAAAAAGCCAGCAGGATTGTCGCCATGCGGCCTCCCGGCTCTCTCTCTGAGTGTCGAACTCCAGTCTAACCGAGAGGCTCCTGACCGCATCCCGGCACGCGCGGCACACACCCCGTGCGGGAGGCCGATAGTGTTGAGGAAAACCCGATTATCGGAAGAGCCCCATGACGCGTGCAAATCAGGGGCCAGAAGTGCCCCTCAAACATGAACACCACGAGTACCACGGTCGTGGCACGGAGACCCCCCTCGAGCACATCGCGGACGCCGTCAACGTGCACGAGGACGAGGGGCTGCATAAGGGCCTCAAGGCCCGGCAGGTGCAGATGATCGCGATCGGCGGGGCCATCGGCACCGGGCTGTTCCTCGGCGCGGGCGGCCGTCTCGCCACCGCGGGCCCGTCCCTGGTGTTCGTGTACGCGATCTGCGGATTCTTTGCGTTCCTGATCCTGCGCGCTCTCGGCGAGCTGGTGCTGCACCGCCCGTCGTCGGGCTCCTTCGTCTCCTACGCCCGTGAGTTCTTCGGCGAGAAGACGGCCTTCGTCACCGGCTGGCTGTACTGGCTCAACTGGGTGATGACCGCGATCGTCGACGTCACCGCCGTGGCGCTCTACATGAACTTCTTCGCCCGGTACTGGGCGCCGTTCGGAGACGTGCCGCAGTGGCTCTACGCGCTCTTCGCCCTCGCGGTCGTGCTCTGCCTGAACCTGCTCTCGGTGAGCGTGTTCGGCGAACTGGAGTTCTGGTTCGCACTTATCAAGGTGCTCGCCATCGTCGCGTTCCTGCTGGTGGGAACGTGGATGGTCATCTTCGGCACGCCGATTCCCGGGCAGGAGGCCGGTTTCAGCCTCATCGCCGACAACGGGGGCTGGCTGCCGAACGGGGTGATCGCATCCGTGCTGGTCGTTCAGGGCGTCGTGTTCGCCTACGCGTCGATCGAGCTGGTCGGCACGACCGCCGGGGAAACGAAGAACCCGGAGAAGGTGATGCCCAAGGCCATCAACACGGTCATCGTGCGGATCGCCGTGTTCTACGTCGGCTCGATCCTGCTGTTGTCGCTGCTGCTGCCGTACACCGCGTACCAGGCCGGCGAGAGCCCGTTCGTGACATTCTTCGGCACGATCGGCATCGACGGCGTCGACGTGATCATGAACCTGGTGGTGCTCACGGCGGCCCTCTCCTCCCTCAACGCGGGCCTCTACTCGACCGGACGCATCCTGCGCTCGATGTCCCTTGCGGGCTCGGCGCCGCGATTCGCCGGCAAGGTGAGCCGCACGGGCGTGCCGTTCGGCGGCATCCTGCTCACCGGCGCGGTCACGCTGCTCGGCGTCGGCCTGAACGCGGTCGTCCCCGACGCCGCCTTCGAGATCGTGCTGAACATGGCGGCCATCGGCATCATCAGCGCCTGGGGCATGATCGTGCTCTGCCAGCTGCGCCTGCACGCCTGGTCGAAGCTGGGCATCCTCGAGCGGCCGGCATTCCGGATGTTCGGGGCCCCCTACACGGGCTACGCCAGCCTGGCCTTCCTCGTCGCGGTACTCGTGCTGATGGCCTTCGACTGGCCGGTCGGCACGCTCACGATCAGCTCGCTCGTGATCATCATCCCGCTGCTGATCGTCGGCTGGTACGCCTCGCGCGGGCGCATCCTCGAGATCGCGGCCGCCCGGGAGGGCTTCACCGGCCAGGTGCCGATCATCCCCAACCGCCCGCTCGCCGACCAGATGCGCGGCACGGACCCGACGGATGCGGGCCGGAAGGGCTAGCGGAGGGCGCCGGGGCCGGTTACCGGCCGGCGCCGGTCAGGTCACGCCCGGGTCAGGTCACGCTCAGGCCAGGTCACGCTCTGGCCAGCACCTCGTCGACGACGGCGGCCAGACCGGCTGCCGCCTGCGGGAGGTCGCTCTCGGACCGGGCCCCGGTCTCCGCCTCCACGGAGAGGGAACCGTTCCGGGCGCCGACCAGGACCGACCATTCGTCGCCGACGCGATACGCGACGGCGTAGGAGGCCTCACCGTTGGTCGTCACCTCGAGTTGCAACAGGTCCCAGGTGCGTGTCACGGCGCCGGGCCGGGTGCCCTGAACCGACGTGCAGTCCTGGAAGAGGGCCGCCTTGGCGTCGAAGGGATACGGCGGGGCGGCGGCCGGCGGCAGGCTTGTCACCCGCACTCTGATCCCGTCCAGCTTCTCCTCCCCCTGGATATCACCGTCGGCCGTGGACGCTCCGGCCTGCGAGCCCGTGTAGGCCACCTCGTCGTAGACGCACGCCTCCGATGAAGGCATCACAGCCGTGTCCCCCGGCCGGATCGTCGATCCTCCGGCCACGTCGATGGCTTTCCCGGTGGGGCCGGTGACCCCGTCCAGGAGGCCGGCCAGCTGCTCGGGCGTGAAGGCGTTGCTCGGTGGTGCGGGCACCGACGGCGCTCCGTCCCGCACCACGGCGACGATTCGCGTGGCCAGCTCGGCCAGGTCGGCGGCCGTGGCGTCGGCGTCGGCCGTCGCCACCATGCGACCCATTCCGATGGACACCGTTCCGGCCAGCGCCTGCAGGCTGACGGTGACGTCTCCCGGTTTCAGGCCGCCGGTCACCACGGTGGCGAACGTCCGATCGCCGACCGCGGGCACTTTCACGAAGCGTGCGTCCTGAGGGGTCTCGGTGCCTGATTGCGTGAGCGTGAAGGTCGAACAGGCGGAGGCCTGGTCATCCGTGCAGGCGAAGTTCGCGTTCGTCAGCTCGCCGGTCGGGGCGCTCTTCAGCAGGATCATGGTGGTGTCGGTGCCGAACGGGGTGCTGGCGGGCAACGCACCCGCCGCGAATTGCATTTTCAGCGTTTCGGGCCGGGTCAGCATGCTCTCGGGCTGGAATGCGGCACAGGCCGCGGGCTCGGCGGCGGGTCGTGGCGGAAGGTCGGCGCCGTCCTTGAAGGCGATTCTCACGCTGCCGGCGTCGCTGTAGGGGATGACGGTGTTGCCGGCGCCGTCAGCGAGCGTGGCGAGCAACGCCGTCAGCTGCGCGTCGGTGAACACCGTGCCGACGGACCCGCCGGGGTCTGCCGACGGCTGCGCTGTCCCGCCGGGACCGGCCGGGGGCGCCGTTGTTCCGCCGGCGCACCCGGCCAGCAGGAGCGCGGCCAGCGCTGCGACGCACACGAGACGGGGGCCCGGCGTTCGGCGCGGTCGGGTGCCCGGTCGAGGCCGAGCGTCCATCGGGGGGCCTCCTCCAGCTCGGTGCCCTCACCCTAGGCTTCCGCCCGCACTCCGGATAGGTCAGACGGCGCGGCGGCAGGTGACCGCGTGACTGACGATGACGAGCACGAACGCCAGCGACAGGATGCCGATGTAGGCCAACGGCACGGCGGGCATGCCCACGGTGTTCAGCAGCGCGGCGCCCAGCAGTGCGCCGCCGCCGATGCCGGCGTTGAACGCGGTGGTGTAGATGGCGCTCGCGGTGTCACGGATGCGCCGCGAGGCTGTGCGCAGCAGTCGCGTCTGCAGCAGCGGCGGCAGCGTGCCGAAGGCCAGCCCCCACAGCACGAAGGCGCCGATGGCCACCGGCAGCGTCGACGCGAACAGGGCGAGGACGCTGACGCTGATCGCGGAGACGGCGATGCCGATCACCAGTCCCAGCTGGGGCCGAGGGCCGAACACGGTGCCGGAGAGGACCAGCCCGACCGCGCCGGCGATGCCGTACGCGAACAGGAGCGGCGCGACGGCCGCGCCGTCCACGCCCATCCCGTCGATCAGGAACGGGGCGATGTAGGTATAGAAGGTGTAGTGCCCGACCATCGTCAGGGCCGTGATCGAGCAGAGCAGGATCACGGCTGGCATCGTCGGGTCGCGGCGCGGTTCGGCGGCCGTTTCGAGGGCGGGCACGGCGGCGGGTTCCGCCGCGGCGAGCGCGGCCGCCTCGGCAGCCTCGGTCGCCTCGGTCGCCTCGGCATCCGTGCGCCGGGCACCGTAGTGCGAGACGTGCGGCAGGAAACGCCACACGACGACGGCGCCGAGGAGCATCAGCACGGCGAGCGCGATGAACGACAGCCGCCAGCCCAGGAGGTGCCCGGCCGCCGTGGCCAGCGGAACGCCGAGCACGAACGCGAGGGTGCCGCCGGACACCGTGATCGCCACGGCCCGGCCGATCTGCTCCCGCGGCACGAGATGCGCCGCATAGGCGCCGACGACGGCCCAGAACAGGCCGTGGGCCATGCCGCCGAGGATGCGGCCGCCCACCATGAACGCGTAGTTGGGGGCGACCGCGGTGAGCACATTACTGACGGCGAGCACGACCAGCACGAGCACGATCAGGCCGTGCCGCGGCAGCCGGCGGGTCAGATGCGCCAGGGAGGTGCTCGTGAGCACCACGGTGAACGCGAACCAGGAGACCAGCAGCCCCACCTGGGCCTCGCTGACGCCGAGGGACCGGCTCATGTCCGGCAGCAGGCCGGTCGGCAGCATCTCGGAGGTCACCGACAGGAAAACGGCGGCCGCGAGGGCGATCAGCCCGACCCAGGGGAAGGGGCCGGGAGTTGACCCCGGGCGGCCCTGCCCGTCGCCGAGCGGGGGCAGGGTGATGGGCGCGGTGAATGACATGGTGGCTGTGGCTCACAGACGGGAACAGTGGCGCCCGCCGCTCTCGCGTCGCGGGGCCGGTCCGGATCGGCTGCGCGCCGACGTGCGCGCCCGGGGCCGGCATGCTGCGCCGACCACGTCCCAGCCTAGCCGACGGGTGGCCGGCGCGGCCAGAGAGGCCGGTAACCTAGTCGGATGACTTCTTCTCTGTCGCCGAACCCGCGCCACCACTGGGTGATCACCCTCGTCTGCGTCGACCAGCCGGGCATCGTGCACGCGGTCAGCGGTGCCATCGTGCGCGCCAGGGGCAACATCACCGAGAGCCAGCAGTTCGCCAGTGCCGACACCGGCCGGTTCTTCATGCGCCTGCAGGTGGAGTCCCCCGCCCCGCGCGAGGAGCTCGAGCAGGAGCTCGCCCCCGTCGTCGCCCACTTCAGGATGAATTCCGCCATCGACGTGGTGGGGCGCCCGGTGCGCACCCTCGTGCTCGCGTCGACGGCGGGCAACTGCGTGAACGACATGCTGTTCCGCCAGCGCGGCGGGCAGCTCCCGATCGAGGTCCCCCTGGTGCTCAGCAACCACGGCACGCTGCGCGACCTGGTCGGGTTCTACGGGGTGCCGTTCGAGTCCCGACCGGTGACGGATGCCGCGAGCAAGGCGGCCTTCGAGGCGCGCGTGATCGAGGCACTCGACGAGCACGACATCGAGCTGGTCGTGCTCGCCCGGTACATGCAGATCCTCTCCCCCGAGCTCTGCACGCTGCTCGAGGGCCGCGCCATCAACATCCACCACTCATTCCTGCCCGGGTTCAAGGGTGCCAACCCCTACAAGCAGGCCCACGCCCGCGGCGTGAAGCTGATCGGGGCCACCGCCCACTTCGTCACCGGCGACCTCGACGAGGGCCCGATCATCGAGCAGAACGTCGTGCGCGTGGACCATTCCCGCACGCCGGCCGAACTCGTCGCCATCGGGCAGGACGAGGAGAGCCGCACCCTGACCCAGGCGGTCACCTGGTTCGCCGAGCACCGGGTTCTGCTCGACGGTGCCCGCACCATCATCTTCAAGTAGCCGCCCGCCTGCTCGGTAAGATGGGGCAAGTGACCGATACGAGCGTGAAGACCAGCCCCAACGACATCCTGCGATTCCTGCTCGAACTGTTCGCGTTCATCAGCCTCGGCATCTGGGGTTTCGCGGCGTGGCCGCTGCCGTGGCCCGGCGTCGTGGTCGGCATCGTCGCCCCGGCCTTCGCGATCCTGCTCTGGGCTCTGTTCCGCTCCCCCAAGGCCGTGTTCAAGCTCGACCCGTTCGGCAAGGCCGTGGTCGAGATCTGCGTCTTCGGAGCAGCAGCTCTGGCCTGGTGGGACCTCGGCCTCCCGCTGGTCGGTGTGATCTTCGCCGTCGTCGCCACGGTCAGCGGCGTTCTCTCCGGCCGCGCGGAACTGCGCTAACCGCCTCCGCACGGCCCGGGACCATTGGCCCTTCCGGCGACTGGCCGTTCGGAGCAGGCTCGGCGCATGAACGAGCTCGCCCCGGTTCGCCTGACCCTGCTCAGGAAGCAGTTCGGCGAGGGCGTCGCTCTCGACGGCATCAGCCTCACCCTGGAGCCCGGTGAGGTCTTCGGCTACCTCGGACCCAACGGCGCGGGCAAGACGACCACGATCCGCCTGCTGCTGGGGATGCTCCGTCCGACCTCCGGCCAGGCGCAGGTCTTCGGCCTGGACTCGTGGCGGCAACCGGTCGAGGTGCACCGCCTGGTCGGGTACGTTCCCGGTGAATCGGCGCTCTACGGCCGGCTCACCGGCCGGCAGCACATCGCCTTCTTCGATCACCTGCGCGGCCGCGATGACCGGGCCGAGGCCACCGCTCTGGCCGCCCGCTTCGACGTCGACCTCGGCCGCCCGGCGCGGACGCTGTCCCGCGGTAACCGGCAGAAACTCGCGATCGTGCTGGCGGTCATGTCCGCGCCCCGGCTGCTGATCCTCGACGAACCCACCAGCGGTCTCGACCCGCTCGTGCAGCAGGAGTTCCACGCCCTGCTCGGCGAGTACACCGGGGACGGCGGCACCGTGCTGTTCTCGTCTCACGTGCTCGGGGAGGTGCAGCGGGTCGCCGACCGGATCGGCGTCATCCGTCGCGGCCGGCTGATCGCCGTCGAGCGGCTCCAGGAGCTCCGCGCCCGGTCGCTGCACCGGATTCGGGCGAGTTTCCTGGAGGAGGTGTCGGCCGAGGATTTCGCCGGGATCCGGGGCGTGCAGGACCTCTCGATCGGCGACCGGAGCCTTCGCTGCAGCGCGCCGCAGTACGCCCTCGATGCGCTGCTGAAACAGGTGTCCCGCCGGTCGGTGATCGATTTTGAATGCGCCGAAACCGACCTCGAGGAGACGTTCCTCGGCTATTACGGGCCGGGCGACACCGGCTCCGACACCGTCACCGAAACACACGGCGGTGAGACCGATGCTGGCTAGCCTGTTCACGAAGACCCTGTACGACCAGCGCCGAGGTCTGCTCGGCTGGTCGGTCTCTCTGGTGCTCCTGGTCGGCATGTATGTGGCCCTGTGGCCGAGCCTGCGCGACCAGCCGTCGATGAGCGATTTCCTGAAGCAGATGCCCGAGGCCTTCCGCTACCTGTTCGCCGCGACCGGCGCGGACATGTCGACCCCGGTCGGCTACGTGCAGGTCGAACTCCTGTCGTTCATGGGCCCGATCGCCGTGCTCGTCTACGCGATCGGCGTGGGTGTGGCCGTGATCGGCGGCGAGGAGGACCACCACACCATGGACCTCCTGCTGGCCAACCCGGTCGGCCGCACCCGGGTCGTCCTGGAGAAGTTCACCGCGCTGGCGTTGGGCACGTTCCTGCTCGCGGCGGTGACCGGGGTTTCCCTCGTGGGCCTGGGGTCGTTCGCGGACATGAACCTCCCGGCCGGTGACGTGGCCGCCGCCATGCTGCACCTGGCGCTGCTCGGCGTAGTCTTCGGCGCCCTGGCCCTGACGCTGTCGGCCTCGACCGGCAGGACCGGGCTGAGCCGCGGCATCCCGGCCGTCGTCGCGGTGGTGGCCTATGTGGTGAACGCGCTGGCGCCCCTGGTCGACTGGCTCGATCCGTTCCAGAAGCTCTCGCCGTACTACCAGTACATTGGCCACGACCCGCTCCGGGAGGGCGTGGACGGCCCCAGCGTGCTCGTGGCCGTGGCCACCGTCGCCGTGCTCCTCGGGCTCGCCGTGCTCGGGTTCCGTCGGCGGGACATCGCGGCCTGACCGGCCCGCCCCGCCCGCCCGCCCGCCCCGAGCCTTACCCAGCGCTGCCCCACCGCACCCAGCCCTGCGCCGTCTTGCCCCGCCGAGCCCCGCCGAGCCCCGCCGAGCCCCGCCGAGCCGTGATTAAAGCTCCTCAAAATTCAAAAAAACGGGGCGGAACTCACGGTTCGGCGGGTCTCGCGCGGGGCGTCAGCGGGTGTCAGGGGACGTCAGGGAGGCGGGTGCCTCGCGGCATCCGCAGGGCGGCGTAGCCGGAGGTCGCGAGGAAGAACAGGGCGCCCACGCCGAAGGCCACCGGATAGGAGACCTGGTCGGCGAGGAAGCCGGCGACGAGCGGGCCGATGATCGCGCCGAAGTCGGAGAACATCGAGAACACCGCCACCGGTCTCCCGCCGCCGGCCCCGGCCGCATCCCCGACGGCGGCCGCCGGGGCGGTGCCCATGAACGCCGAGGCCACCCCGTAGACGCAGAGCAGCCCGGTGAGAACCACGATGTCAGGCGCAAACGGGACGGCGAAGATGGTCAGCCCGGCCACCAGGAACGCCCCGATGATGGCGGGCCGGCGGCCCACCCGGTCGACGAAGCGCGACGCCGGGGCGAGCGCGATGGTCTGCGCGACGGCCGCGAAGGCGAACGCGATGCCGGTCCAAGCGGTCGGCCCGCGGAGCACCTCGACCACCAGCACGGGGATCAGCGCGTTGCGCACACCGAACGAGGTCCAGCCGGTGGAGAAGCTGGCCAGGCACGCCGCTCGGAAACGCTCGTCCTTCAGTACGGTGCGGAACGGGACTCGCGGGGCCGGTGCGGCATCCGTTTTCGGCCCCGTGCCCCGCACCGGTCGCAGCAGGACCAGGCCCAGGAACCCGGCGACGGAGAGGGTGCCCGCATAGAAGAAGAACGGTGCGGTGAGGGAGATCGTGGCGAGCAGCCCGCCGAGGGCCGGGCCGGCCATCCCGCCGAGCAGGAAACCGCCCTGGTAGAATCCGATGGCGCGGGCCCGGATCCCGGGCGCGGTGGAGCCGAGCAGCAGGGTCATCGCCGCCACGGTGAACATGGCCGAACCGATGCCGCCGGCGCCGCGCAGCAGGAGGAGCTGGGGATAGTTCTGAGCCACGCCGACCAGGCCGCTGGAGACGGCGACGATTCCGATCCCGGTGGCCAGGACGGCTCGTTCGCCGGCCCAGTCGATCATGCGCCCGGTGAAGGGACTGGACACGAAACGCATCAGGGCGAAGGCGGAGACGACGGCCCCGATTTCCAGGTTGCCGACCCCGAAGCTGCGCACGTACACGGGCAGCACCGGGACGACGACACCGAAGCCCACCATCACGAAGAAGGCGATCACGCCGAGCACGTACACCTCGCGGGACAGCCGCGGGCTCCCTCCGGGGGTCACACCGTCGGGGGTCGGGCCGCCGCGGCGGAATCGTGCACGCATTACCTCAGGTTAAGCCTTCGGCCGGTCCCGAGTCGCCGCGCGGCGCCCGAGCCTCAACTCCTCACCCGAGCCCCGCCCCCTCGATCCGGCCCCGGCCCCCCGCCCCCAACCAATTCGACGGAGATTCTGCCGAATACGGTCCGAAACAGGCTGGAATCGCGCGCTGAGATCAAAATCTCCGTCGAATTGGTTCACACGGGCTCAGCGCGCGCGGGATCCGACCGTGGCCGGCTCCCGCGCGGCGACCTGGGCCTGAACCGCGGCATCCCGGCGGCCGCCGATCGCACGCAACGCGTTGAGGATCGTCGCGAGGTCGACGAATTCCTGCAGCAGCGCACCCACTGTGGCCGGGATGAAGCCGAAGGCGGCCAGGACCATCAGCACGACACTCATCGCAATCCCCAGCCAAATGCTCTGCAGGGCGATCCGGATGGTGTCCTGCCCGATGGCGACCGCGCGGGCGGTGCGGGACAGGTCGTCGATCAGGATGACGACGTCGGCCGACTCGCTGGCGGCCGTGGCCCCCCGCGCGCCCATCGCGATCCCCACGTCGGCGACGGCCAGCACGGGTGCGTCGTTCACGCCGTCGCCGACCATGATCACCGGGCGGTTGGGGAGCGAGCGCACGGCGTCGACCTTGTCGACCGGCAGGCAGTCGGCCTGCACGCTCTCGATGCCGACGAGTTCGGCGATGTGCTCGGCCGTGGGCCGGGCGTCGCCGGTGAGCATGACGGTCTCGTGCAGGCCCAGGGCGCGGAAATCGGCCATGGTCTGCCGCGCGTTGCCGCGCGTCTTATCGCTGGCGACGATGCTGCCGGCGAAGCGGCCGTCGACGGCGAGGTAGATGGCGAGTTCGCCGCCGTCGAGGGGGGTGGCCACGGCTTCCGGTGCGTGATCCCGAACGTAGGAGAGCTTGCCGACGACGACCTCGCGGTCGCCGAGCCGCGCGACCACGCCGTGGGCGGGCACCTCGTTCGCATCCTCCGTCGCGGTGAGTTCGAGTCCGCGGGTACGGGCGGCCGCGATGACGGATGCCGCGAGCACGTGCGACGAGTATTGCTCGGCCGACGCGGCGAGGGCCAGCAACTCGTCCTGGTCGAAGCCGAGCTCCGGCAGCACCCTCGCGATGGCCGGCGTACCGTGCGTGAGGGTGCCGGTCTTGTCGAACACGACGGTCTTCGCGCGGGACAGCATCTCCAGCACGCCACCGCCCTTGACGATGATGCCGTTGCGGGCGGCGCGGCTCATGCCGCCCATGAACGCCACCGGAGCGGAGATCAGCAGCGGGCAGGGCGTAGCCACGACGAGCACCTCGGCGAACCGGGCCGGGTCGCCGCTGACGATCCAGGCGATCGCGGCGATGGTGAGCGACACGGCGGTGAACGGCACGGCGTACCGGTCGGCGAGGCGCACCACGGGCGCCTTGCTCGCGGCGGCCTCCTCGACGAGGAGGATGATCTGCTGGTACTGGCTGTCGGCCGCTGTCGCGGTGGCCCGGATGGTGGCGGCGGCCTGGCCGTTGATCGACCCGCTGAGGATCGCGTCACCGGTCCGGCGCTCGACCGGGAGGCTCTCCCCGGTGAGCGAGGATTCGTCGAAGGCCGCGCTGTCGGAGACCAGCTCGCCGTCGACGGGAACGATCTCGGCCGGCCGCACCAGCAGGAGGTCACCCGGCCGCACGTCGGTGGCCGCCACGTCCTCGACGTCGGTGACTCCGGGGCCCGCCCCTGCTGCGCCGGATCCGTTGGCGGCTGCCACGATCCGGTGGGCGATCTGCGGGGCACGCTTCAGCAGGGCGTCGAGTTCGCGTTTGGCCCGGTTGACCGCGAAATCCTCCAACGCAGCTCCACCGGTCAGCATCAGCACGATGATCATCGTCGCGACATATTCGCCGACCAGCACCGTGGCGATGATGGCCATGATCGCGAGCAGGTCGACGCCGAAGGTGCCCTGGCGCAGTCTCCTGACCATGCCGACCGCTTCGATCCCGGCGATCAGCAGGCCGTACCCGCTGAACAGCCAGCGCACCGCGTCGGCCTGGCCGAGCAGCGCCAGCACCGCGCCGATCAGGCCCAGGGCGAGGGTCGCCGCAACGAGAGGATACCGACGGACAGCAGAGGACGCAGACACCATGGTCATATTATGGTCTCGGTCGGCGGGCTTCGCCAGCAAGGAAAGGCTCCCCTGACACCCGGCGGAGCATGCAAGACGGCGACAGCCCCACCCGAAAGGGAGGGGCTGTCGCCGTCGAAGCCGCGGGCGAATTACGCCAGGCGCGTCTGCAGGTTCTCGGCGATGGCCGCGAGGAATTCCTCGGTCGTCTGGAAACCCTGTTCCGGGCCCACGAGCAGGGCGAGGTCCTTGGTCATCTTGCCGCTCTCGACGGTCTTGATCACCACGTCTTCGAGCGTGTTCGCGAATTCGGCAAGCGCCGGGTTGCCGTCCAGCTTGGCGCGGTGCGAGAGGCCCCGGGTCCAGGCGTAGATCGACGCGATCGGGTTGGTCGAGGTGGGCTTGCCCTGCTGGTGCTGACGGTAGTGGCGCGTCACGGTGCCGTGCGCGGCCTCGGCCTCGACGACCTTGCCGTCGGGGGTGGAGAGCACGCTGGTCATCAGGCCCAGCGAGCCGAAGCCCTGGGCAACGGTGTCGGACTGCACGTCGCCGTCGTAGTTCTTGCAGGCCCAGACGTAGCCGCCCTCCCACTTCATGGCCGAGGCGACCATGTCGTCGATCAGGCGGTGCTCGTAGGTCAGGCCGGCCGCGTCGTAGCGGGCCTTGAAGTCGGCGTCGAAGATCTCCTGGAAGATGTCCTTGAAACGGCCGTCGTACGCCTTGAGAATCGTGTTCTTGGTCGACAGGTAGACCGGGTACTTGCGCTCGAGGCCGTAGTTGAGCGAGGCACGGGCGAAGTCGCGGATGGAGTTGTCGAGGTTGTACATTCCCATCGCGACGCCGCTGCCGGGCGCCTGGAAGACCTCGAATGACTGGGGCTCGCCGCCATCCTTCGGGGTGAAGGTCATGCTGAGCGTGCCTTCGCCCTCGAACCGGAAGTTCGTCGCCTTGTACTGGTCGCCGAACGCGTGGCGGCCGATGATGATGGGCTTGTTCCAGCCCGGCACGAGACGCGGGATGTTCGAGATGATGATCGGCTCACGGAAGATCGTGCCGCCGAGAATGTTGCGGATGGTGCCGTTGGGCGACGCCCACATCTTCTTGAGGCCGAATTCCTCGACCCGGGCCTCATCGGGGGTGATGGTCGCGCATTTGACGCCGACGCCGTGCTTCTGGATGGCGTGGGCCGAGTCGATCGTGATCTGGTCGTCGGTCTCGTCGCGCTTCTGGATCGACAGGTCGTAATATTCGAGGTCGATATCGAGGTACGGGTGGATCAAGGTTTCCTTGATCGCATGCCAGATGATGCGGGTCATCTCATCTCCGTCGAGCTCGACGACAGTGCCTTCAACCTTGATCTTCGCCAATGAAATCTCCTCAGACTTTTGCGGGGGCCTAATGGCCACGTCAATCCTAGTCGAGGGGTTCAATTATCTTGACATCGAGATAGTTTTCGGTCCGGCCCTGCCCGGCAGCGGCCGCCGATGCTCGGCCGAAAACCCGACTACCTCACCTCGTCTGCCGCAGGTTAGCCTGTTCACATGGGTGAACTACGACTGGAAGAACTGTCCGCACGCAACATCGTTGCGGCCAACAACCTGAGCCTGAAGCCGGGCCAGGAACAATTCATCGCTCCGGTCTCCTACGCGGTCGCGGCATCCGTTATCAATCCGGCCACCGCCTGGCAGCGGGTCGTGCTCCTGGACGGTGAGGTCGCCGGGTTCATCCACGGCAACTTCGACCCCGATTCCGAGCACGAGGAGTTCCGGGCCTGCCTCTGGCGCATCAACGTCGACGCGAATGCGCAGGGCCGCGGGGTGGGCAAGTTCGCCGCCGACGCGCTGGCTGAGGAGGCCCGCAAGCGGGGCTTCAAGCGCATCACGGTGATCTGGGAGCCGGGCGAGGGCGGCCCGGAGACGTTCTTCCACCGGATCGGGTTCACGAATGTCGGTGAGACGGTCTACGGCGAGGTCATCGGCGCGATGCAGCTGTAGTCCAGGGCCGACGTGGCTGCACCATCGGGTGACGAGTTCGTCGAGCATGTGTGCTCCATCGTCGCTTCGATTCCGCCCGGGCGGGTGATGACGTACGGCGACGTCGCCGCCGTGCTCGGCTCCCGCGGCGCCCGCGCCGTCGGCCAGATCATGGCGCGGTACGGCACAGACCTGCCCTGGTGGCGGGTGATCCGCTCCGGCGGCCACCCGCCGGCCGGGCACGAGGACCGCGCGCTCCCGCATTACCGGGACGAGGGCACACCACTTCGCGACCTGCCGGAGAGCTACCGGATCGACTACCCGGCGGCGCGGTGGAGCCACGGCTGAAGGTTGGATTCCGGTCACCCGCAACCCCTTGTTCGGGCTGGGTCAGGGATGTTACCGTTCCTCATGCCCAGCGAATCGACCTCCACTGACCCCCTTGCCTCCGACCCGGGCCTCTACCGGGTTCTGCTCGAAAACGACCGCGTGCGCGTGCTCGAGTTCCTGGACGCCCCCGGCGACCAGACCCATCCTCACGTGCATCCCGACAGCGTGATGATCACCCTCAGCTCCTATTCCCGGCGGCTGTCGTCGGAGGGCCGCGAGATCGACGTCGAGCTGCCCGCCGGCGAGACACGGTGGCTCCCGGCCCAGGAACACACCGGCCTGAACATCGGTTCCACGCCCACGCACGCGATCTTCGTGGAGCTCAAACAGGCCCCCGTCACGCCGCCGGAGCCCGGCCACCAACCGCTCGGCCCGGCCGCCCGCCCGCTGGCCCCCCGTCCCCTGACCGGCACACCGCTCTCCGACGCCTCGAGCGACGAAGAGAAGGCGTGGGGATTCGCCTAGCGCCGCTCCTCCTGCGGGTTCCCTTCCCGTCGCGCGGGACTAACCTGCGGCTATGACGAACGACCCGGCGGCCACCAATCCCGGTCTCTACCGGGTGATCCTGGAGAACGAGCGCGTGCGCGTGCTCGAGTACCTCGACGCCCCCGGAGACCAGACGACTCCGCACGCGCACCCGGCCTCAGTGATGATCACGCTGAGCGCGTTCTCCCGGCACCTGGAGTCGGACGGCCGGGAGGTCGACGTCGACATTCCCGCCGGGGTCGCGCGGTGGCTGCCCGGGCAGCACCATTCCGGGCGGAACACCCGCCCCACGCCGACGCACACGATCTTCGTCGATCTGAAGGAGCCGCCGGCCGCGCCGACGGCTCCTTCACCCCGCGAGCCGCTGGGCCCGCGGCCGGGCTAGCCCGTCCCGGCGACCCGCACCGCGCATCCGTCGTGGCGCACCCTGTGCGCGCGGGCGCAGGTTCTACCCTGCGCCCGCGACTCGAACCTGCGCCGCGAGCGGGCTCGGCGGGCGGGCTTGGCGGGCGGGCGCCGCGGGCGGGCGCCGCAGCCCGTCTCTAGACCAGCGACTCCCGCCACGCGGCGTGCAGTTGCGCGAACCGCCCGGTGCCGGAGATCAGGTCGGCGGGGGTGCCGTCCTCCACGATGCGCCCGTGCTCCATCACGAGCACCCGGTCCGCGATCGCCACCGTCGACAGGCGGTGGGCGATGATCACGGCCGTGCGGTCTGACAGGAGCGTCTGCAGCGCCTGCTGCACCAGTCGCTCGCTCGGGATGTCCAGGCTCGAGGTGGCCTCGTCGAGGATGAGCACGGCCGGGTCGGCCAGGAACGCCCGCGCGAACGAGATCAGCTGACGCTGCCCGGCGGACACACGCCCGCCGCGCTTGTTCACGTCGGTGTCGTACCCGTTGGGCAGTCCCTCGATGAACTCGTGCGCCCCGACCGCCCGAGCTGCCGCCACGATCTCGGCCGGCGTGGCATCCGGCTTGCCGATCGAGATGTTGTCGGCGACCGACCCGCTGAACAGGTAGGCCTCCTGGGTGACCATGACGATCGCCCGGCGCAGGTCCTTGGGGTGCAGGTCGCGCAGGTCGACGCTGTCGAGGGCGACCCGGCCCTCGGTCGGGTCGTAGAAGCGGGCCATCAGCTTGGCCAGGGTCGACTTGCCGGCCCCGGTCGAGCCCACCAGGGCGATGGTCTCCCCCGCCGGGATGGCCAGGTCGAAGCGGGGCAGGATGACGCGGTCGCTCTGGTACTCGAACTGCACACCCTCGAACGAGACCGCGCCCTTCGCCGCCCAGAGGTCGACCGGCGTGGCCGGGTCGGGCACACCGGGGTGTTCCTCGAGCACCCCGGAGATCTTTTCGAGCGCAGCCTGGGCCGCCTGGTAGGAGTTGTAGAACATCGCCATCTCCTCCATCGGGTCGAAGAATCGCCGGGTGTACAGCAGCGCCGCGAGGAGCGCGCCGATGGCGAGCTGCCCGTCGACGACGCGGAACCCGCCGACCAGGAGCACGACCGCGACGGCCACGTTGCCGATCAGGACCAGGCCGGGGTCGAAGATGCCGAACAGCTGGATCACCCGCCCGTTGACCTTGCGGTAGTCCTCGACGAGTTCGCCGAACACGGCCTCGTTGCGCTTCTCCGCCCGGAAGGCCTTGACCGCACGGATGCCGGTCATGGTCTCCACGAACCGCACGATCAGGCTCGCCGAGGCCACCCGGGACTGCCGGAACAGCGTCTGCGAGCGCAGCTGGAACCAGCGCGTGAGCGCCAGCAGGGGCACCAGCGCGCCGAGCAGTACGAGGCCGCTGGTGCCGTCGAGCGCGAACAGGGCGATCCCGGTGAACACCATGTAGAGCAGGCCCTGCACGAGCTGGTTGATGCCCGAGTCCAGCAGCTCGCGGATCGCGTCGAGGTCGCTGGTCTGGCGGGAGATGATGCGGCCCGAGGTGTAGGACTCGTGGAATTCGAGGCTCAGCCGCTGCGTGTGCAGGAACACCCGTTTGCGCAGGTCGATCAGCACGGCCTGGCTGATCCGCGCCGACATGATCGTGTACCAGGCGATCAGCAGGGCACCGAGGACGCCCGTGCCGAGGTAGAGCACCCCGGTCGCGGCGAGCGGCACCCAGTCCTGTTCCATCAGCGCGGGCAGACCCAGGTCGATCCCGTACGCGATCAGGGCCGGCCCGGCCACCTGCGCGGCCGTGGAGGCGACCACGATCAGCATCGCCGCGATCACCGGCCAGCGCACGGGGCTCAGCAGCGACCCGAGCAGCCGCAGCGACCGGGTCCGGATCTGCTTGCTCTCCGCGGCGGTGAAGGTGCTGCGGTCTTCTCCTTCGACTCCGGTGACACTCATCGTGCCACCTCCTCTCGCAGTGACTCTCGTCGCTCTTCGTCTTCCAGGCTCGAGATCACGAACTTGTAGTGTTCGCTCTCGCGGAGCAGGTCGGAGTGCCGGCCCACCGCCGTGATGCGCCCGTTCTCGAGCAGGGCCACCCGGTCGGCCAGCATCACCGTCGACGGCCGGTGCGCCACGATCAGCGCCGTGGTGGAGGACAGCACCTCGCGCAGGGCGGCTTCGACGAGGGCCTCCGTGTCCACGTCCAGCGCAGACAGGGGGTCGTCGAGCACGAGCACTGCGGGCCGTGCCGCCACGGCCCGGGCGAGCGCGATCCGCTGCCGCTGGCCGCCGGAGAGGCTCATCCCCTCCTCGCCGACGAGCGTATCGACGCCCTGCGGGAGGTCGTGGGCGAAACCCGCCTGGGCGACCTGCAGGGCCTGCTCGAGCGCGGCATCCGCTTCAATCGAGCGTTCGGACCACTCGGGCCGGCCGAGCAGCACGTTATCGCGCACGGATGCCGAGAACAGCGTCGCATCCTCGAACGCCATCGACAGGTGGCGCCGCAGTTCCTCGCGGCCGAGGTCGCGCACGTCGACGCCGTCGAGGGTCACCGCGCCCTCGGTCACGTCGTAGAGGCGGGTGGTGAGCGCCGTCAGGGTGGACTTGCCGCAGCCGGTCAGACCCACCAGGGCCATGGTCTCCCCCGGTTCCAGCACCAGGTCGACGCCGTCGAGCAGGTCGAGGAAGCGGGCGGGCGAATCCGGGTAGCGGAAGTGCACGTTCGTGAACGCGAGGCGTCCGCGGGGCCGGTCGATCGTGACCGGATGCTCCGGGTCGGTGATCGAGTTCGGCGCGTCGAGCACGTCGAAGAACCGGTCGGTCGCGGTGCGGGTGTCGAAGGTCATCGACAGTAGGAAGCCGATCGATTCGACCGGCCAGCGCAGCACCGTCGCAGTGGCGAAGAAGGCCACCAGTGACCCCACGCTCAGCTCATTCTGGCTCGCCAGCCAGACGCCGGCCACCAGGCAGAGGGCGAAGGCGACGTCGGGCACCATCAGCAGCCAGAGCCAGATGCCGGCGATCGCGCGGGCCTTCTCGATTTCGGTGCCACGCAGGCTCTCGGCCTGCACGGAGAAGTTCTTCAGCGCGAATTTCCCGCGCCCGAACGCCTTGAGCACACGGATGCCGTGCACCGACTCCTCGACGGCCGTCGCGAGGTCGCCGGCCTGGTCCTGGCTTCGGCGGGCGACGGCGGAATACTTGCCCTCGAACAGGTAGCCGACCACCCAGAGCGGCACGGAGCAGACGAGGAAGATGACCCCGAGGACCCAGTTCATCGAGACCAGGATGACGGCGCCGATCAGGATCGTCACCACGTTGACCACGAGGAGAACAAGGCCGAACGAGATCCACCGGCGGATCAGGTTCAGGTCGCTGACCATGCGGGACAGCAGCTGCCCGCTCGGCCACTTGTCGTGGAAGGAGACCGGCAGGTCCTGCAGCCGCGCGTAGAGCGCGTTCCGCATTCTCGCCTCAATGTGAGTTCCGGGGCCGAGCACGAACCAGCGCCGTAGCGCGATCAGCACCGCCTCGATCACGCCGAGGCCGAGGATGAGGAGCACGGCCGGCCAGATCTGGCCGGCTTCCTGCCGGGACAGTGTGCCGTCG
Organism: Cryobacterium sp. TmT2-59; assembly: GCF_004403545.1. Taxonomy (NCBI): domain Bacteria; kingdom Bacillati; phylum Actinomycetota; class Actinomycetes; order Micrococcales; family Microbacteriaceae; genus Cryobacterium; species Cryobacterium sp. TmT2-59. Next base: position 65,998 of record NZ_SOGM01000014.1, read on the forward strand.
ACGAGGCGCTGCAGCACCTGCGGTATGGCGAGGGCGACGAGGGCTGCGAGCAGGGCGGCGAGCATGCCGAGGGCGAGCCGCGGCACCGCCGGACGGGCGAACGGGTACAGGCGCAGCATCACCTGGAGAGTGTTCTGGCGCGCGGGGCCGGGGCCAGCCGCGGGATCGGGCGGATGGGTGTGGTCTGTGAGCGTGGTCACGAAAGAGTCCTGAACGGTACGTGGAGAACTGAACGGCGCCGGGGGGCGTCGCAGAATGCCGACGAGACGGGATCGAGTCGGCGAGGGGGAGGCCGGAGCCTCCCGGTGCGGCAGCGTTACTGCCGGCCTGCGGCCCGTGGGGCGGCTGGCGGTGTTCGGTGTCGGCCGGTGTTGGCCGGTGTTGGCGGTGCTCGGCGTTCTGGTGCGCGCTAGGCGGTGCGACGGAACGGGGCGGATGCGCCAATGCGGGCGCCGTCGTTCGCAAACGTTGCGAGCGTGAACGGTGCTGTCTTGGTCATGTCGGCCTCCTGAGCGCGTCGTGTCTGAACTGTGCCCCCCTGATCAGGCAGCCTTTCAGGATATGTTCCCTGGTCGCCCCGCGCAAGACCTAATTCGGGATTCGACGGGGCGGGACACCGTGCCGCCCGCTCGGGGCACCCGCAGGCTCAGCGAACCCAGCAGGCTCAGGGCACCCCGCAGGCTCAGCGCACCCGCACGCTCAGGCAGGTGACGCAGCCTTCGAGCTTCTCGAACTCGGAGATGTCGACCGTGACCACCCGGTAGCCGTGGGCGGCGAACAGCTGGGCCGAGCGCGGCGCTGCGCTCGACATGAGCACGGTGTGGTCGTCGAGCACGACCACGGCGGTGCCCTCGGGCTCGGGAACGGGCAGGAAGCTCGGGAACACGCTCGGGTCGTCGACGAGCGGCGGGTAGCCGATCACGGTGCCGTCCGGCAGCGCGGTGACCGCGGTCTTCAGGTGCAGCACCTTCGTGACCGGCACGGCGAGCACCGTGTAGCCGGCCGGAGCCAGGATCTCGCGCAGCTGCGCGATCCCCGCGTCGTTGGTGCGCAGGCTGCGCCCCACGTAGACGGTGCGGCCGACCTTGAGCACGTCGCCGCCGTCGAGGGTTCCGGGCAGCTCGAGGCGGTGCACCGGCAGGCCGAGGGCGCGCACGGCCGTCTCCGCGGCCACGGTCTCGCCGCGGCGGCTCGGAGCGCCCGGGCTGGCCACGACGGCGAGATTGCCGAAGAGGATGACCGCGTCCTCGATGAAGACGGAGTCCGGCAGGTGCAGGGCCGGCTCGACCTCGATTGTGTCCCAGCCCTCGTCGGCCAGCGCCGCCAGGTAGCCGCGCCACTGCTCGACCGCCAGGGCCAGGTCGATCGGGCTGCGCTCGATGTGCGTCAGCTGCCCCTCGGCCAGGTTGAGTGCGGGCCGGCGCACCAGCGCGCGCCGCCTGGCCGGCGCCCCGACGGAGGCGTCCGCGTGCGAAGTCTCGGTTTCCATCTCGCCAGTGTAGAGCCCGGCCGTCCCGTCCCCTCGTCCCGCCCCTTCCCGCTTACCCCCTTCGCGCTCGCGCCGCCGCGCTTGCGCCGCCGCGCTTGCGCCGCCGCGCCTCCCGCTTCCCAAGAGTGCCCGTTCCGGTCGAGAGTGCCCGGTACTGCGGTCACTCTCGACCGGAACGGGCACTCTCACTGGCCCGGGTGGGCGAGCGCGGGTTGTGCGCCGCTCCGCGCGTGGCGTGCCACCCGCGTAACGGCGCAGCACGCGGGGCGGGGGCCGGGCGACGCGGGTGCGGGCGACGTCGGCGGGGCGGGCGACGTCGGCGGGGCG
>NZ_SOGM01000038.1:0-26655 GCF_004403545.1 Cryobacterium sp. TmT2-59
CGGCCGCGTCGACACCCAGGTCGCCCGCGGTGAGTCCCGCGGCGACGGTCGGGTAGTACGGGGGCAGCATGCTGGTGCCGGCCCGGCGATCCGAGACGTTCCCGCCGAGGCGCACACGCCGGTTGGCCTCCCGGGCGGAGACCCGGGTGAGGCGCGTGATCAGGTCGACGCCGTTGCTGGCCCCCTGCTTCCAGGCCAGGGAGTCGTGGCCGAGGATGCTGCGGGAGCGGTCCGCGACATCCGTCGCCGTAGCCACCCTGGCCGCGTCGACCCGGCGGCCGAGCTGCTCCACCGCGCCAAGGACCGCGAGGGCATCGGTGTCGGCCATCAGCGATAACGTGATCGAGTCGAGTGCGGCGGCCACAGCCAACCCCGCCCGCCGGATCAGCTGCACAGGTGAATCTGCCGCCTCTGCCGGGGCGGCTGGTGACTGCGGTGCAGATGCTCCTGCCATGCCCCGATTTTAGCAAAAAGCGTACGTGGTNCCAAAGTATTTCGCAGATAGTTACGAATGAGGCGGGTGTTACTCGTGGGATTCCCCGGCCAGCGAGGCGCCGCAAAACCGGACCCAAAACCTCGCCGAGCCGTGACTTACGCCCCTCTCCGGGCGCGAAAAAGGGGCGCAACTCACGGCTCGGCGGCGAAAGGCCGAGCCGAGAAGAGGTGGCGCGAGGAGAGCCCTAGGCGGGCGGGTAGAGAAACTTCGGGACCTCGCTGGCCGACACCGTGCGCGTGTGGTAGGCGTGGCTGCCCATCCAGTTGTACTCCTCGAGCACGACGGAACCGTTGGCGTTGATCGACTGCACATAGGCGACGTGGTTGTACGTGAACCAGGCGACCGCACCGACGACGGGGGTCTTGCCGGTGGCCCAGCCATGGTTCGACCAGGCGCTGGACCAGCTGCTCGCGTCACCGCCGCCGGGCGTCAGGGAGCCCCAGGTCCAGGCCCACGGCGCGCTGGTCGCGCCGGCATCCCGGTTGAGACGCCAGGCCACGAAGTCCACGCATTCGCGGTAGTAATAGCCGAGGGGTGACAGTCCGCCACCCTGGGTGTCGGGTGCCTGGTCGAACCAGGGGTAGTCGTCGCCTTCCGTCCGCACGCCGTACACCGCGAAGTTGGCCGCAACCGACTTGGCCGCATCCGCGGCCTTCTGGGCGGACAGGGCTTCGGCCGCCCGATCGGCGAGTTCTTCCGTCGAGGTGGCGGTGAAGCTGTCCCGGGCGACCGTGACCGCGACCGCACTAGCGTCCACGGTGACGCCCTGGGCGTCCTGGGTTGCCCGCGCATGAGCGGAGGCGATGCTGCTGCCCTCGCCTGTTCCGGGAGAGAAGGCGTACGCGGGCAGTCCCGCGGTGAGGAACAGTCCGGGGATCGCCAGCAGCGTCACGGCGATCCTCAGCGGGCTGCGGCGGTGCGACGCGCGCGCTGGCCGGGTGGGTGCCTTCGCGGCGGGAGGCGGGGATTTCGGCTGACGAAGACGGGGCTGGGACACGATCGCGGCCACATCCGCCCCGGGAGACGACACCGACAACAGAGGATCCGTGGCCGGGACAGGGATGGGAACAGGAGCGCCACCAACGGCAACGGCCGCGTCTGCCTCGGCCGCCGCAGCCTCGCGCCGTGCGCGGAATTCCCGGCGTGAGAGCACGGGAACGGGGTTCGCTGAAGGACCAGGACTGCCGGGTACGCCGGGATGGGGCAAAAGATGATCCTCTACAGGGCCGAAGTCGAGGTCGGCACTCCACCACACTAGGGGAACGGGGCCGAGAAGTCACCCTGCGGCGTTACATCACCGTTACATTCGAGATTCAAGCTTCGGCAATCGGCGATCGTTCGGCCGTCACGCTGCAGGCGCGAGGTACTCGTCCCACTGCGGCAACGGCCGCTCCGCGCCGCGCACCACCCAGGTCGTGCCCAGCGGCATCCGCGGGGCGAACAGGAGTTTCCAGCCCATCTCGCCCGGGGTGCGGTCGCTTTTGAGGTTGTTGCAGCGCAGGCAGCAGGCCACCAGGTTGTCCCAGCTGTCACGGCCTCCGCGCGAGCGGGGCTGCACATGATCGATCGTGCTGGCCGTCTTCCCGCAGTAACCGCAGCGGTGGTCATCCCGGCGCAGCACGCCGCGGCGACTGACCGGCACGGCCCTGGACCGCGGGATGCGGACGTAACGGGTGAGCAGGATGACGCTGGGCCGCTCCCAGGTGCCGGAGGCCGCGCAGACCGGATGCCCCTCCTCGGCCTGCACGATCGTGGCCTTCTGATTCATCACCAGCACGAGCGCCCTTTTGAATGACACCACGGCAAGGGGCTCGTACCCCGCGTTGAGGACCAGTGTTCGCATGCGTTCCCTTTCGAAAAGGGCTGGACGGCTTCCAGCCATTCGAACTGTCTTCTGTCAGCGAGAAGGGAGCGAGCAGATACACAAAAGGGGCGTCGTCACTCGGACGGCGCCCCGCAGGCAGCGGCGTGTCCGGGACACGCGCAACTCAGTGTTGTGTGACTGATCTGCCGCGGCGCGAAGCGGCAGCGCAGATCCATGGTGTGAATCGTGCGCCGCTCACGCATTGGCTCTCCCGACAACTCGCAGAACATCAGAGCATCAGGTTAACTCACATTCGGCACAGCCCGATAGGGTGCTGCGCCGAATGTGCGAGGTGTTACGGAACGTTCACCTGCGCTCAGATGCCGAGCCGCACGATGTAGTACGAGCTGGTCCAGATCGGCTGCACGCGCACCGACGCGCCCTCATAGGGCGCGTGCAGGATGTTGCCGTTGCCGGCGTAGAACCCGTCGTGGCCGTCCATGATAACCAAGTCTCCCGGCTGGGCCTCGGCCAGGGAGATCCGAGTTCCGACGGCGCCCTGCCCGGTGGAGGAGTGCGGCAGGGACACGCCGAACTGCGCGTAGACGTACATGACGAACCCGGAGCAGTCGAAACCGGCCGGTGTCGCCCCGCCGAAGACATAGGGAACGCCCTGGTACTGCGAGGCGACGCCGTAGACGGATGCGAGATCGAAGCTCGGGTGCGCCGGGGCCGCAAGATAGTCGGCGGTCGAGGGCCCGGTATAAGAGGCCGCGTAGGTCGTCATGGCCGCGGCGGCTGCCTGACGGCTAGCCTCTGCCGCTGCGGCGGCCGCAGCGGCATCCGCGACGGCCTTCGTGGCCGCCTTCGAAGCCGCCAGCTCCTCGGTGCTGGTGGCCGAGAAACCGTCGCGAGCCACGGTGATCGTGTTGGCCTGGTCCGTGACTTCCACGGATTGGGCGCCGGACTTCGTCAGCTCGGTCGCGGCACTCGCCCCGAACTGGTCGCCCTCCGATGCCGGCGCGAACGCGTAGGCGGGGAGGGCCATGGTCGCGACCAAACCGCTGGCCAAGGTCATGAAGATGATGTTCGCCACCGCGCCCCGGCGGCGGGAACGCGATTTTGGACGGGGAGCGGGAGGCTGGTAGAGGCCGAGCTCCGAGTGGACCCTGTCGATGGTGCCGGACGTCGAGTTTCGGGCTCGACGCAATGATTTATTACCTAATGCAGCCAAAGTGTTTACCTCCGGCGCCTCGACAACACTAGGTAGTTGCCCCATCCAATGCGCTGGGCGCGTGTGAGTACCGAGGCAAGAGATGGGAGAGAAAGGCGTCTTGATCCGGGCCCGTCGACCGGAAGTTGGCCTGTGGGACGCCTCCAAGCTACGTGACGTTCATCCGTTTGTCACTCAATCCGCGATATTTCTAACAAATTGGTAACAGAATCAGGCGGATTCGCAGCATCCAGCGCGGCGGAATCGAGCCGGAAAGCGGCAGTGATGGGCTACGCGCCGGCCACCGGAGTGGTCACGAAGATGTGGCTCGCGACCTCGTTCGGCAGTTCCAGGCCGTCGCCGAAGCCGTCGACCGTGACGAGAACGTACGATCCGACGGCGGAGAAGACCCCCAACGCGCCGGGCATGATCCCGGAGTTCTTCAGTTGCGCCAGGAGTACCGGATCGACCTGCACGGGCTCGCCGAGCCGGCGCACCACGGCGGTCACCGGTTCGGAGGAACGCGAGACCACGTCGACCAGGTTCGTCACGCCGGCCATGAACGCGACGGCCGGGGAATCGCCCAGCTCATCGAGTCCGGGAATCGGGTTGCCGTACGGGGATTCGGTGGGGTGACCGAGGATTTCAAGGATCTTGCGCTCGACCTGCTCGCTCATCACGTGTTCCCAGCGACAGGCTTCGTCGTGAACGAACTCCCATTCGAGACCGATCACGTCGCTCAGGAGTCGCTCGGCGAGACGGTGCTTGCGCATCACGTGCACGGCCTTGCGCCGCCCGTCGACGGTGAGCTCGAGGTGCCGGTCGCCGGACACCACGACGAGGCCGTCGCGCTCCATCCGGGCCACGGTCTGGGACACGGTGGGACCGGATTGACCGAGGCGTTCGGAGATGCGGGCACGAAGAGGAACGATGTCCTCCTCCTCGAGATCGAGGATCGTGCGGAGGTACATTTCGGTGGTGTCGATGAGATCTGCCATACCGAGCCTTCCTGTCAGCCTCCGTCAATGGCCAACCTTATCGTCCGGTCGACGACGGATAGAATCGTGGCCATGTCGACACTGAAAATTCCCTCCGAACTTCTGCCCGTTGATGGGCGATTTGGCTGTGGCCCGTCCAAAGTCCGCCAGGAGCAACTCGATTATCTAGCAAAGGTCGGCGCGGGTGTCATCGGCACCTCTCACCGTCAGGCTCCCGTTAAAAACCTCGTCGGGCGCGTGCGTTCCGGCCTCTCGGAGCTGCTGCGCGCTCCGGACGGTTATGAAGTTATTCTCGGCAACGGCGGGTCCACCGCGTTCTGGGATGCCGCTGCTTTCTCCCTTATTTCCGAGCGCAGCCAGAACCTCGTCTTCGGCGAGTTCGGCGGCAAGTTCGCCGCCGCAGCCGCCGCCCCCTTCCTTACCGCCCCCGATGTGATCAAGGCGCCGGCCGGCTCCCGGAGCGAGTTCGTACCGACCGAAGGCGTGGACGTCTACGCCTGGCCGCAGAACGAAACCTCGACCGGCGTGATGGCCCCGGTGACCCGCGTGGTCGCCGACCCCGGCGCCCTGACCGTGATCGACGCCACCAGCGCCGCCGCCGGGATCGACTACGAAGCAGACCAGGCGGATGCCTACTACTTCGCTCCCCAGAAGAACCTCGCTGCAGACGGCGGCCTGTGGATGGCCCTCTTCTCCCCCGCAGCGATCGAGCGGGTCGAACGGATCGCCGCCAGCGGGCGGTACATCCCGGAGTTCCTCAGTCTGAAGAACGCGATCGACAACTCGCGCCTGAACCAGACGCTGAACACGCCGGCCGTGGCCACCCTCCTGCTGATCGAGAACCAGCTCGACTGGATCAACGGCAACGGCGGACTGGCGTGGGCTTCCGCGCGCACCCGTGAGTCGTCATCCGTTCTCTACGACTGGGCCGAGAGCGTCTCCTACGCGACGCCGTATGTCACCGACCCGACGCACCGGTCGCAGGTCGTCGCGACGATCGACTTCGACGACTCGATCGACGCCGCAGCGATCGCCAAGACGCTGCGCGCCAACGGGATCTCCGACACCGAGCCCTACCGCAAGCTCGGGCGCAACCAGTTGCGCGTCGCCACATTCACCGCGATCGAGCCCTCCGACGTGCGTCAGCTCGTCAAGTCGATCGAGTTCGTTGTGCAGAACCTGGGTCAGTAGTCCCGGCATGCGGATCTGGCTGAAGGACAGTGAACGACGGCCCGATCCGCTGCCTGCCCGAACGGATGCCCGCAAGGCTTTCCTTGCGGGCTCCGCAGGCTGGCTCCTCGCCGTCGCCCTGGCGTTCGTGTTCCGTGCGGAGCTAGTGGCGGCCGGGCTCGGCTGGTGGCTCTGGTGCGCCGTCATCGGCCTCGGCCTCGGCCTCGCCGGACTCGTCTGGGTTCAGGTGCGGCGCCGCTAGGCCCTCACCGAAGTCGATCCCGTCCAGGACATCCTCGCCGCGGTCTTCTTCGTCGTCTTCCTCATCGTCGAGGTCGTCCTCGTCGGACTCGTCTTCGTCTTCGTCGAGGTCGTCTTCGTCCTCGTCGTCCAGGTCGAGCGTCTCGGCCGCGGCCACGGCAGCGGCGAGTTCCTGAGCCGTGCGGTAGTCGGCGAGCCGGTCAGACCACGGCACCCACTCCGGCGCGATCAGCGCGTCGTCGCCCGGCGTGAGCTCGGCTTCGAGAACGCTGGGCTCCGAGTCCTCGTCCACACGGGAGAGACTGACCGTCCAGCGCCAGCCCGGGTAGCCGGGCAGGTTGCAGTCGAACAGCAGCGACAGGACGTGTTCGCCCTCGACGATGTGGCCGAGCGGTTCGCCGACGGTATCGGCCGGGGTGATCTCGAGGAGCGCGGCGCGGGCCTGGTCGACGGCGGCCAGGAGCCGAGCGTCAGCGACGGCCTCAGGCATCGAGTTCCTCCGCGACCTTGCGCAGCATGGCGGCGATCTTGTGGCTGTGCGCGCTGTCCGGGTAGCGGCCGCGTCGCAGGCTGGCGCCGATGCCGTCGAGCAGCTTCACCAGGTCTTCGATGATGATGGCCATGTCGTCAGCCGGCTTGCGGCTGAGCTTGGCCAGGCTCGGCGGGGCCTCGATGATCCGAACCGACAGGGCCTGCGCTCCGCGCTTGCCGTCGGCGATCCCGAATTCGAGCTTGGTTCCTGCCTTGACCGTTACTCCGGCGGGCAGCGCAGAAGCGTGGAGGAAGACCTCGTGGCCTTCATCAGAGGTGATGAAGCCGAAACCCTTCTCCTCGTCGTAGAACTTGACCTTGCCGGTGGGCATCTGGACCTCGCTGGATTCCGGGCGCGCGGGATGCGCGCCGACCGCACCCAGCATATTCGGTTGCGCCGGTCCCTGCCCGTATCCTTGGGACTGTGACCAATCAAACTCCACAAGCCGCCAGCCGGCTCGAACGCATCCTTGCTTACATGGTTGCGGGTGTGGTGGGTCTGTCCATCCTCGCTTTCCTTGCCGTCATCATCGGCACCGCAGTCGGGGCTGGAGCGAACAACGGATTCGGCCAGGGGGTCTGGCCGTTGATACTCGCCTTGCCGCTTTTCGGCTTGCCAATCGGGTTCGTCCTGATCATCGCCCTGATGGTGATGACCGGACTGCGCCGCGCACGCGAGGCACGACAGAACAAGGAGTAGCCATGCTCACGCTCGCTTCACGCCTTCGCGCACTGGATGACGCAACGCTGCGCCGCACTCTGGCCGTCCGCAATGTCTCAGCCGTCGGCATCCGCGACTTCTTCGACCTCGCCGAGGCGCTGCTCGATCCGGACGCGATCCAACGCGTGCTGACCCGGCTCGACCGGGCCACGCTCTCCGTGCTCGCGGTGGCCGGCGAGCTGGCCACCGAGGGCCAATCGGCGGCGACGGATGCCGACGCGGCACCCCCGAGCACCGCCCCGACCCTGGCCCGGCTGGCCGAACGGCTCGGGGCGCTGTCCGGATCACCCGTCGCCGTGACGGAGGTCGCGGCTCGCGCCGCCGAGCTCGACGCGCTGATGCTCGCGCGCCTGGACGGTCACCGGTTCAGCCCCTACGACGCGGTCCACGACCAGCTGCTCACCTGGCCGGAGCTGGGGCTGCCGACGGCCGTGCAGCTGGCCGGCGTCCCGGCGCCCGCCGCGCTGGCCGGCGTCGCCACCACCGACCGGTTCACCGACCGCCTCGCCGCCGAGCGCGCCTTCGGCGCCGTGTCATCCGTCGCCGAGCTCGTCACCGAGCTGGCCCGCGAACCGGCCAGGGAACTCAGCCGGGGCGGCCTCGGCTTGCCCGACACCAAGCGGCTCGCCGCGGTGATGGGCGTCGAGCTCGAGGCCGTCCCCTCGTTCGTGGCCACGGCGGCCCGGGCCGAACTGATCGCGCACTCCGACGGCTACTGGAACGAGACCGAGGCCGGCGAGGCCTGGCTGCTCGAGGGCACCGCCCGCCGCTGGGCGGTGCTCGCCGACGCCTGGCACGCCGCGCTGCCGGCGGATGTGCGCGGCATCCTCGCCCACCGCCCCGGCGTCTCCTGGGGCGACGTCCTGCGCGGCTTCGTGGTCTGGCTCTACCCGGCCGGCGGCCAGTGGATGGACGACCGGGTGACCGAGTTCGCCGAGGACGCGGAACTGCTCGGCATCACGGCCAACCAGACCACGAGCCCGGCCGGAGCCCAGGTGCTCGCGGGAGACCTGGAGGCGGCCACCCTGACGATGGCGGCTTCCCTGCCAGCCACCGGCGGCGCCGTCTACCTGCAGCACGACTTGTCGATCGTGTCCCCCGGGCCGCTCGCCCCCTCGATCGACACCCGGCTCCGTGGCCTCGCCGACGTGGAAAGCCGGGAGCTTGCCCTCAGCTACCGCATCACCGCGAACTCCGTCAACCGCGCCCTCGCGGCCGGGGAGACCGCCGAATCGCTGCTGGAGTTCCTGCGCGCCGTCTCGCTGACCGGCATCCCGCAACCCGTGGACTACCTGATCCGTGAATCGGCCGCCCGGTACGGCCGGGTCAGGGTCGGGGCCGCCCGCCCGGACGAGGCGCCGTTCCTGAGCTATGTGGTCTCGGACGACACCGCGCTGCTCGGCACCATCGCGGTCGACCAGACCCTGGCATCCCTGGGGCTCGTCCCCGCCGCCGAGACGCGGTTGACCAGCCGGTTCGCCTCGGATGTGGTCTTCTGGGCGCTCACCGACGCGCGTTATCCCGTCGCCGCCGAAGACGCCACACACGAGATCGTGCACCTGCGCCGTCACCAGCTGGCCCGGATCGTGCCGGTCCCCAATACGGATCCCACGATCGCGCTGGTCGAGAAGCTGCGGGCCGCCGACGGCGGTGAGGGCCAGGCTGCGGATGCCTGGCTCGCCCGGCAGCTCGACGCCGCGATCAAGTCGAAGCAGACCGTCGTCGTCAGCATCGCCATGCCCGGCGGCGTCGTGGTCGACTACCTGCTGGAGCCGGCGAGCGTGGGCGGCGGACGCTTCCGCGCCCGGGACCGTCGCGCCGACATCGAGCGCACCCTTCCCCTGTCCAGCATCATCAGCATCACGCCGGCCCCGTAAAGGGTGCAAGCCGCGGGGCCGAGCGGGCGTAGGATTGACGGCTATGTCTGATGGCCCTCTGATCGTCCAAAGTGACCGCACGGTTTTGCTCGAAGTGGCGCACCCTTTCGCCGAGGATGCGCGCCATGATCTGGCCGTATTCGCCGAGCTGGAGCGCGCTCCCGAGCACATCCACACCTACCGGATCACCCGGCTCGGGCTGTGGAATGCGCGGGCCGCCGGGCATGACGCCTCCGACATGCTGGCCACGCTCGAGAAGTACTCCAAGTTCGCCATCCCGCAGACCGTCAGCGTGGACATCACGGAGACCGTCGGCCGGTACGGACGTCTCGTGATCGAGCGCGACGCCGAGGGCCGGCTCATCCTGCAGAGCAACGACGAAGCCGTGCTCACCGAGGTGGCCGGCGCCAAGCGCATCGCGCCCCTGCTGATCGGGCGCCCCTCCCCCGACTCGTTCCTGGTCGAGGCGTGGGCCCGCGGGCAGCTCAAGCAGGAGCTGGTCAAACTGGGCTGGCCGGCCGAGGACCTCGCCGGGTACACGCCCGGCACGCCGCATCCGATCGCCCTGCTCGAAAACGGCTGGGCGCTGCGCGACTACCAGAACAAGGCCGTCGCCAGCTTCTTCGACGGCGGCTCCGGCGTCGTCGTGCTGCCCTGCGGCGCCGGGAAAACCCTGGTCGGAGCCGGGGCCATGGCCACCGCGAAGACCAACACGCTCATCCTCGTCACGAACACCGTCTCGGCCAGGCAGTGGCGCGACGAGCTGCTCAAGCGCACCACCCTGACGGCCGACGAGATCGGCGAGTACTCCGGCCAGGTCAAGGAGGTCAAGCCCGTCACGATCGCGACCTACCAGATCCTCACCGCCAAGCGGAAGGGTGAGTACGCCCACCTCGAGCTGCTCGACGCGATGGACTGGGGACTCGTGGTCTACGACGAGGTGCATCTTCTGCCCGCCCCGGTGTTCAAGCTCACCGCCGAGCTGCAGGCGCGCCGCCGCCTCGGCCTGACGGCCACCCTCGTTCGTGAGGACGGCCGCGAGGGCGACGTGTTCAGCCTGATCGGGCCCAAGCGATTCGACGCCCCGTGGAAGGAAATCGAAGCCCAGGGCTTCATCTCCCCCGCCTCCTGCTACGAGGTGCGGATCGACCTGCCCCAGTCCGAACGGTTGAGCTATGCGGCGGCCGCCGACGACGAGCGGTACCGGATGGCCGCCACCGCGCCGGCCAAGCTGGACGTGGTCAAGCGGCTGGTCGCCAAGCACCCGGGCGAACGCATCCTGGTCATCGGCCAGTACCTGGACCAGATCGACGAGCTCGCCGAGGCCCTGAACGCGCCCAAGCTCACCGGCGCGACCCCCGTCGACGAGCGTGAGCGCCTGTACCAGGCCTTCCGGGTCGGCGAGGAGAACCTGCTCGTGGTCTCCAAGGTCGCTAACTTTTCGGTCGACCTGCCCGAGGCGACCGTGGCCATCCAGGTCTCCGGTTCCTTCGGCTCACGCCAGGAAGAGGCGCAGCGCCTCGGACGCCTGCTCCGCCCGAAGGAATCCGGCCTCTCCGCGAACTTCTACACCCTGGTCGCCCGCGACACGGTCGACCAGGACTTCGCCCAGAACCGCCAGCGCTTCCTGGCCGAGCAGGGTTACAGCTACACGATCCTCGACTCGCAGAACCTCGACGCGCAGACCGTCACCGCCTGACCCGTCCCTCCGCCTCGCCGCCGAGCCGTGAGTTCGGCCCCGTTTCCCGGCCGGAATGGGGGCGCAACTCACGGTTCGGCGGAGTCGTCAGGTCTCCTCGGCCTCCTCGGACTCCTCGCGGCGGCCATAGCGCAGGAAGAGCATATCGCCCGCGGTGAGCACCTGCAGCAACGCCATCCGCCGGGTGGCGGCCGTGCCGCTCCGGGCGATCCGGCCCGCGCCGCCGGCCTCGAGCACGGGGCTGATCGTCAGGCACAGCTCGTCGACGCAGTCCGCCTCGATCAGGGCGCCGAACAGGTGCGGCCCGCCCTCGCAGAGCACCTGGCTCAGGCCCCGGGCGGCGAGGGCGTCGACCATCCGTCGCGGGTCGACGGCGTCCTCGCCGCAGATCAGGATGTCGGCGACCTCCGCGAGGTCCCGGCGACGCTTGGCCGAGGATGCCGCGTGCGTCACGACGAGTGGCCGCACCAGCGCCTCGGTGAACACGGCATGCCCGGGGTCGATGTCCAGCCGCGACGACACGATCGCGACCGGCAGCTGCGCCGGAAGCCCTCGCGCGGTGCGCCACGCGGCATCCGCGGGGTCCAGACGGATGCCGCCGTACCCCTCGCCCCGCACCGTGCCCGCTCCGACGACGATCACGTCGGAGAGCAGACGCAGCGTATCGAAGACGAGTTTGTCGTCGTCATTGTTCAGCCCACCGCTCAGGCCGTCGTGCGTGGCGGCCCCGTCGAGGCTGGAGATGAAATTCACCCGCAGCCTCGGAACCGTGCGATCGGCCACCGCGTACCGCGTGATGAGGTCGCCCTGCGCCAGCATCGGTCAGACCAGGTTGTGGCGCACGGAGGCGGGTTCGCGGAAGCCCATGATCGTCTCGGTCATCCGCACGGCATCGACGGCCGCGGTGACGTTGTGCATCCGCACGATCCGGGCACCCTGCAGGATGCAGTAGACGGCGGCTGCGAGCGAACCTTCCACCCGCGCTCCCCGCTCCCGGTCGAGCGTCTCCCCGATGAAGTCCTTGTTCGACACCGCCACCAGGGTCGGATACCCGAGCGCGGCGATTTCGCCGAGCCGCCGGGTGAGTTCGAGCGAGTGGTAGGTGTTCTTGTTCAGGTCGTGACCGGGGTCGACGACGATCCGATCGGCGGGCACGCCCCGGCTGAGAGCGAGTTCGACCCGTTCGCGCAGGAAGGCCGCGACCTCCTCGACGACGTCGCCGTAGGTGGGCATCGGCCAGGGGGTGCGCGGCGGGGCGAGGCTGTGGGTGATCACGAGCGTCGCGTCGCTGTCCGCGACCACATCGGCCATGGCCGGGTCGTGCACGCCCGTGGTGTCGTTGATCACGTGCGCACCGGCCGCCAATGCGGCGCGGGCCACCGCGGGATGGAAAGTGTCGACCGAGATGACGACCCCGAAGCCGCGCAGCGCCTCGACCACGGGGACGACCCGATCGATCTCCTCCTGAACCGGGATCATTGGACCCGGCGCGAATTTCACCCCGCCGATGTCCACCCAGTCGGCTCCATCGTCGATCGCCTGCCGGGCGGCCTGCACGGCCTGGTCGAGCGCGAATGTCGCGCCGCGGTCGTAGAACGAGTCGGGCGTGCGGTTGACGATGGCCATCACGACCACCTCGCGGGAGAAATCGAACACTCGGCCGCCGATCAGTCGGCGAGGATGGATCACCTCCGGACGCAGCGGCGCCAGTCGGGTGTTGGCGTTGTCCACGTCAGGTCCTCCATTCCGATGCTCCGACGAGCAGGTCGTCGAGTGCAACTCTTTCATCCGCAAGCCGGGCCGGGTCGACCCGCACCCTCAAACTGATGAATCGTTGCACGGTCTCGTTGACGTCCCACACGTTCACGTTCATCCCGGCGACGACCAAGCCCTCGGCCACCCAGAAGGCGATGAACTTCCGGGCCGCCCGGTCGCCGCGGAACACGACCACCGCGTCCCGCGCCAGCGGGCCGTATCCCGAGTATTCCATCCCCAGGTCGAACTGGTCGGTATAGAAGTACGGAATCTGGTCGTAGCTGACCGCCTGATCGAGCATGGACCGGCCGGCAGCGGCGCCGGCGCGCTCCGCATTGTCCCAGTGTTCAACCCTGAGGTGCTGCCGGAGCACGGGGTGGAACACGCTGGCGACGTCGCCGACCGCGTAGACATCCGGGTCGATCGACCGGAACGCCGCGTCGACGACGATCCCGTTGTCCACCGCCAGCCCCGCGCTCACCGCCAGCTCCGTGTTCGGCACGGCTCCGATCCCGACCACGACCACATCGGCGGGGACCACCTCGCCCCCGGCCAGCGCGACTCCCGTGACCACCCCGTTCTCGCCGGTCAGCCGCGCGACCAGCGTTTCCATCCGCAGTTCCACGCCGTTCTCGCGGTGCAATTGCGCGAACACGGCGCCCGCCTGGTCGCCGATGGCGGTGTTCAGGGGCACCGTCTCGCGCCCGAGAACCGTCACGGCGTTCCCGTAGCCGCGCGCGGCGGAGGCGACTTCCAGCCCGATCCAGCCGGCCCCGACGATCACCACGTGGCGGTCGCCCCGCGCCAGCTCGGTGCGAAGCGTCTCGGAGTCCCGGGCCGTTCGCAACCGGAACACCCCGGCCAGATCAGCGCCCGCCCCGGGAAAGGGCCGGGCAGAGGCGCCCGTGGCGAGCAGCAACTTGTCATACCGCAGCGACTCCCGGTCCGGCAGCGCCAGCTCGTGGGTGTCCAGGGCGATGGCCCGGGCCTGACACCCCCGTTTGACCTCGATCTCCCGCTCGTTGTACCACTCGGCCGGGTGGACGTAGATCGCGTGCCGTTCCTCGGCGCCGGTCAGGAACCCCTTGGACAACGGCGGTCTGATGTACGGGTACTCGTTCTCGCCCGCGACCAGCACGATCCGGCCGGTGAACCCCTCCGATCGGAAGGTCTCCGCCGCCCGTGCGCCAGCGAGGCCGGCCCCGACAACTACGAAAGTCGGAGTGCGCATACCGATCTCCCAACGTCGAAGGTGCGCGATTTACCACCCAATATACCCAGCACAAGGGCATACCGGGTGCTCACAGCATGCTTCCAGCTAACGCGCAGATACTGGGAGCATGACTGATGGCCCCCGCATCCTTATTGTCGACGACGAGCCCAACATCCGGGATCTCCTCACCACCAGCTTGCGCTTCGCCGGCTTCGCCGTGCGAGCCGTCGGCAACGGCGCCCAGGCGATCTCCGCCGTCCTCGAGGAGGAGCCCGACCTCATCATCCTCGACGTCATGCTGCCGGACATGAACGGGTTCGGCGTGACCAAGCGCCTGCGCTCGGCCGGCTACACGGCCCCGATCCTCTTCCTCACCGCCAAGGACGACACCGAAGACAAGATCACCGGGTTGACGGTCGGCGGGGACGATTACGTCACGAAGCCGTTCAGCCTCGACGAGATCGTGGCCCGGATCAAGGCGATCCTGCGGCGCACCATGCACGCCGACGAAGATGCTGTCATCCGGGCCGGCGAGCTCACGATGGACCAGGACACCCACGAGGTGCTGGTCGGTGACGAGCCGATCGAGCTGAGCCCCACCGAGTTCAAGCTCCTGCGCTACCTGATGCTGAATCCGAACCGGGTGCTGTCCAAGGCTCAGATCCTGGACCACGTCTGGGAGTACGACTTCAACGGCGACGCCGGCATCGTCGAGTCCTACATCTCCTACCTCCGCCGCAAGGTGGACGCCCACTCCACCGAGCCCCTGATCCAGACCAAGCGCGGTTTCGGCTACATGCTCAAGGCGGCCAAGGCGTAGTCACAGGCTGCGCCCATACACTGAGGGCCTCATGCATCAGTCACTCATGGAGCGGTGGAGCCGCGTTTCCCTTCGGTCGAAGATCACCGGCGTGACGGTTCTGATGCTGACGCTGGGGCTGCTCGTGTCCGGCATCGGCACCATGGCCATGCTGCGCCAGTACGTCATCCAGCAGGTGGATGCCCAGCTGCAGGCGGATGCTCAGACCGCGTCGAACAGCTACTCGGCCGCCGCGCTCGGCCAGGGCACCACGGCCGTCGTCTCCTCCGACTATTTCGTCGCGCTCTACGACGAACACGGCAACCTCAAGAACCACACCTGGCGCGAGCGCCCCGCCCGTGAGCTTCCACAGATTTCGATACCGCTGGATCTGCAGACCGTGATCGAGCTCGACGGCAAGACCATGACCCTGAAGGACGGGGCGGGCGACACCCAGTTCCTGGCGGTCGCGGTTCCCCTGGTGATCTCCCCGCAGGGGACGTTGGGAACACTGGTCATGGCCGTGTCCCTGAAGCCCACCGAGAACACCATGGCCACCTACCTCACCATTTTCCTGGGGTTCGGACTCGGCGTCGTGCTCGTCGGCGCGCTGCTCACCCGTCTGCTGGTCACGAGCACCTTCGCCCCCCTCCGCGAGGTGGAACGCACGGCCGCGGCCATCGCCGACGGGGACTTCAGCCAGCGGCTCGGCGGCGCCACCCCGAACACCGAGGTCGGCCGGCTCAACCGATCGCTGAACACCATGCTCAGCCGCATCGACCGCCTGTTCAAGGACCGTGCTCGCACGATCGACCAGATGCGCCGGTTCGTGGGCGACGCCAGCCATGAATTGCGCACCCCGCTAGTTTCGGTCCGCGGCTACGCCGAGCTGTATCGGATGGGGGCGCTGCAGTCCCCTGAGGAGATCGCCCAGGCCATGGAACGCATCGAGAAGGAGGCCATCCGAATGGGCGGCCTGGTCGAGGACCTGCTCGAACTGGCCCGACTGGATGAGACCAAACCGCTCGCGCTTGCCCCCGTCGACCTGATACCGCTGGCCCGTGACGCCGCCCTGGACGCCATGGCCTCCTCCCCCGGCCGCACCGTGACCGTCGTCAGTGCCGCCCCGGCCGAGTTCGACGACACGACCGACCGCCAGGCCATCGACCTCGCGCACTCCACCGGCGAAGTGCCTTCCACCCCCGGGCCGGCCCCGAAAACGGAGGAAACCGCCCTGCCCGCGGGGTCGGTCTCGTTCGCCGGCGCCACCCTGGCCCGCCTGCGCACGCGCAAACCGCGCAAGACGGATGTCCCGACCCCTCCGGCCGAGCCCGCTCCGGAAACAGCCCCGGTCAGTGTGCAGGCCGTGGTGATGGCCGAGGAGAACAAGATCCGGCAGGTCATCACGAATCTGATGGGAAATGCGCTCCGCTTCAGCCCCGCCGACAGTCCGGTGGAACTCGAGGTGGCGGTCGACCGTCGCAACCAGCGGGCATCCATCGCCGTCATCGATCACGGCGAGGGAATCCCGCCACAGATCCGGGACAAGATCTTCCAGCGTTTCTGGCGCGCCGACACGTCTCGCGCCCGGGAGACCGGCGGCAGCGGCCTCGGTCTGGCCATCGTCGCCTCCATCGTGGCCAGCCACAACGGCACGGTGCAGGTCGTGGACACCCCCGGCGGCGGGGCGACGTTCCGGGTCTGGTTCCCGCTGGCCGGTTCGCCGAACGCGCCGCAGCGCCTGGCCCCCACCACGCCGTAGCCGACGCCTCCGGCCGGGCCGTCCCTCCCCAGGCCCGCCTCGGATCGGTTTCCCCGCCACGAGCGGATACCGGCCCAACCGGCGTCGTCGGCTCGTAGTCTGCTCGGCACACTCCCCCCGCCGAAAGGACCATCATGACCCGTTACCAGGTCGACAGCGAAGCCGTTTTGCACACCACCGCCGTAGCCCGGGCCTCGATCGGCCGGATCCAGACCGAGGTCGCGGGGCTCATCTCCCAGCTCACGGCCCTGGAAGGATCGTGGTCGGGTCAGGCCGCCGCCGCGTTCCAATCCGCCGTCTCCGAATGGCGTGCCACCCAGCAGCAGGTGGCTCAGAGCGCCGAGGCGCTGGGCCAGGCCCTGAACCAGGCCGGCCAGCACTACGCCGAGATCGAGCAGGCCAACACCCGCCTGTTCCTGCGCTAGCCGGGCCGCATCCCCGGGCACGCAGAACAGGGCGCCTCCCGGAGGAGACGCCCTGCCCTGTGGAACGGTGTTGCAGTCGTGCGATCGTGCGATGAAACAGTGAAGCGGTGTGGACTTAGAAGTCCATTCCGCCGCCCTGGTCGCCGACCGGAGCAGCGTTCTTCTCCGGCTTGTCGGCGACGACGGCCTCGGTGGTGAGGAACAGGCCGGCGATCGACGCTGCGTTGAGCAGCGCGGAGCGGGTGACCTTCACCGGGTCATTGATTCCCGCAGCGAGCATGTCAACGTACTCACCGGTCGCGGCGTTGAGGCCCCAACCGATGGGCAGGTTGCGCACCTTGTCGGCGACAACGCCCGGCTCCATGCCGGCGTTGAGGGCGATCTGCTTGAGTGGAGCGTCGATGGCAACCTTGACGATGTTCGCGCCGGTTGCCTCGTCGCCGACCAGTTCGAGCTTCTCGAACGCGGTCTTGCCGGCCTGGATCAGTGCAACGCCACCACCGGCGACGATGCCCTCTTCGACGGCAGCCTTCGCGTTGCGGACGGCGTCCTCGATGCGGTGCTTGCGCTCCTTGAGCTCAACCTCCGTCGCGGCGCCGGCCTTGATGACGGCAACGCCGCCGGCGAGCTTGGCGAGACGCTCCTGGAGCTTCTCACGGTCGTAGTCGCTGTCGGTGTTCTCGATCTCGCTGCGAATCTGCTGGACGCGTCCGGCGATCGCTTCGGGGTCGCCGGCACCTTCGACGATGGTGGTCTCGTCCTTGGTGATGACGATCTTGCGGGCGTTGCCGAGCAGGTCGAGCGTAACGTTCTCGAGCTTGAGGCCGACCTCTTCACTGATGACCTGTCCACCGGTGAGGATGGCGATGTCCTGCAGTTGGGCCTTGCGACGGTCGCCGAAGCCGGGGGCCTTGACGGCGACCGACTTGAAGATTCCGCGGATCTTGTTCACAACGAGCGTGGCCAGGGCCTCGCCGTCGACGTCCTCGGCGATGATGAGGAGCTGCTTGCCGGTCTGGATGACCTTGTCCACGATCGGGAGGAGGTCCTTGATGTTCGAGACCTTGGAGTTGACGATCAGGATGTAGGGGTCTTCGAAGACCGCTTCCTGACGGTCGGGGTCGGTCACGAAGTAGGCGGACAGGAAGCCCTTGTCGAAGCGCATGCCCTCGGTGAGCTCGAGCTCGGTGCCGAGAGTGTTCGACTCCTCGACGGTGACGACACCCTCCTTGCCGACCTTGTCGATGGCTTCGGCGATGATGGCGCCGATTTCGGCGTCTCCGGCGGAGATGGAAGCGGTGGCCGCGATCTCTTCCTTGGTCTCGACCTCTTTCGCGTTGGCGATGAGTTCGGCGATCACGGCAGCCGTGGCCTTCTCGATGCCGCGCTTGAGGCTGATCGGGTCTGCTCCGGCCGCGACGTTGCGCAGGCCTTCGCGAACGAGCGCCTGAGCCAGGACGGTGGCGGTGGTGGTTCCGTCGCCCGCGACGTCATCGGTCTTCTTGGCGACCTCTTTGACGAGTTCGGCACCGATCTTCTCGTACGGGTCATCGAGTTCGATTTCCTTGGCGATGGACACGCCGTCGTTGGTGATCGTGGGTGCGCCCCACTTCTTCTCCAGCACCACGTTACGTCCGCGCGGGCCGAGGGTGACCTTGACAGTGTCAGCGAGGATGTTCAGGCCACGCTCAAGGCCGCGACGGGCCTCTTCGTTGAAAGCAATGATCTTTGCCATATGTGTTTCTCGTCCCTCCCGGACGTTACCAAAACGGTGATGGGTTGGCACTCAAAAGGAGAGAGTGCCAAGTGCAATTCTGGCACTCTGGGGTCGAGAGTGCAAGTGAACGCCGGGTGCTACTGGCGCAGCTCGACCGAGCCTCGGTCACCCGGCACCAACTCGATCCAAGTGTTGCCGGCCGCGAGCCGCACCGCCTGGCCGTTGTCGTCCACCAGCCGGATCGGCGCATCCCGGTCGGTCTTGGACCAGGTCGCATGCAGGCTCTTGCCGCCGGCCGACACCCAGGCCTCCCCGGAGCCGACCATCGTGGTCTTGGGCACGTTCGTGGAGGTTTCGTCGATGTCGACCCGCAGGATCAGGACGTTCGTCGCGCGGAGCTGTGCGCCGGAGCCGTCCAGGTCGGGCGTCCCCTCCTGGGAACGCAGGTAGGTCAGGCTCGCCTGGTCCCAGGTCCAGCCGGGCCAGCGCTGGTCGGAGAAACGGGAGTCGACGGCCGAGACGGCCTCACCGTCGGTGGCAGCGGATGACCCCGCCACCGTTGGGGTGTACGAGAACTGCTGTGCGGGGACCGCCACGGTGTCGTTCCGGTCGACCAGCTCCTTCGCCTTCAGAATGACGTTGTGCGGCGCATCGCGTGAGTCTTCCCGGTAGAACACACCGGTCTCGTCGCTCTCCTGGGAGACGGTGACCACGTCGGTGGCCTCCATCAGGTCGACGAACTGCTGCTGGCCGCCGGAGTACGCCACGATGCCGCCGAAGGGCGCAATGATGTCGGGATCCATGGGACGGATGGAGCGCACCGGTCCCACCAACTCGGGGATGCCGGACTGCCACACGGCCACGTACCGGGTCAGGCCGCCCTCCACGAGTTCCTCGAAGACGATGTCGGTGCGCTCGAGCCCGACCTGCGGCCTGGCAGCCTCGTGATTGTCGATCTTGACCGCCAGCGAGGGACTGAGCGCGCTTCCCGCCGGCACGGGGGTGCCCCGCAACGGAGCCAGCGCCGTGGCATCCGGGCTCTCGTCACCCGCAGAACTCTGAGCGGGCGCGGGCGCCAGGGCCGAACATGAGGTCAACGTGAGCAGGAACGGAAGAAGCACGGCACCGAGCATCCGGCTGGACCGGAATTTCTGTGCCGTGCTTCGTCGTCCTGCTTTAGCCGTTCTGTCGCCTGTCACGCCACACACACTACTGCGGCTTCATCGCCGCGCGTGTACGGGAGGTGTATTCAGGGTCCGGCTCGATTGTTCGCCTGAATTGTGCGCTGAATCAGACCGGGCGGACCGATTCGGCCTGGGGGCCCTTCGCCCCGGTGCCGAGTTCGAAGATCACGTGCTGGCCCTCTTCGAGAACCTTGTAGCCGTGCATGTCGATGGCCGAGTAGTGGACGAAGACGTCCTGGCCACCTCCATCGACCGTGATGAAGCCGAAACCTTTTTCAGCGTTGAACCATTTGACGGTTCCGTTCGCCATGTGTAACTCCCTGTTGCTTTGGATTGATCGACACGCGCCCATTGGCCGTACCGGGCCTGGCGCATGTGACTGCGTCCATCCTGTGGGGCCAGTGGAATTCGCCTCTCTCGAGAGCGCCTGATTCAACAGAATGAGCGACCACTAGCCAATTTACGGAAGCTGTACAGGAACGAAAGGGGGTTGACGTAGGGCGCCCGGACGTATAAGCGGGGGCCGGGTAAAGGAGCCTCTCGCCTGCGGTTTCCCGGCGGCGGGGACGCTATCCGCAATTCGTTTTTCGTCATCCGGCGGGTACGTAATCTGCGCCGACCACGACGGTGAGGTCCGCCCCGGAGTCCGCGTAGTCGGAGGACGGCCGCACCCGGGATCCGGGCAGCGACTCGGCCACTCCTCGGGCGGCGCCCTCCAGGCCCGCATCGGCGTAGTACACCGTCGTCGTCGCGACGTCCTCGGTGTCGGCGTTGCCGAGCGTGTCCACGGTCCAGCCCGCCGTGGTGAGGGTCTCGCCGACGGCCTTGGCGACTCCGGCGCCGGGCGTGCCGTTCAACACCGTCACGCTCAGGCTCGGGTCGACGGTCGCGGCGGGGGTCGGGGTCGTGGTGGCGCTCGGGGCGGCCGCCGCGGCAGAGGAGGTGGCCGAGGCAGAGGCTGTTGCCGTGCCCGGCAGCGAGATGTTGAGATTGTTGTTCAGGAGGGCCAGCCCGACGACCCCGAGCCCGATCAGGAGGGCGGTCGCGCCGAGGGCCCACCAGAACGCCACCCAGTGGCGTCCCTTCTTCTGCGGGGCACGATGAGCGCCCACCCGGTCGAGGTGATGCGGGAGGTGGTCGAATCGGTCTTTCGGGTAGGAAGTCGGCATCGTCGTACTGGTTCGATCCTCTGCTGGTGGTGATTCACTGCGGTGCTGCGGTTCAGGGGTACTGCGGTTCAGGGGTACTGCGGCGGTTCGGTCGGGCGGAGTGTGCGACGCGCCCGTGCCTGCTCGCGGGCCTCGCGCATCCGTTGCAGGCGTTTCACCAGCATCGGATCGTGGGCCAGTGCAGCAGGGGAATCGATCAGGACACCCAGCAGTTGATAGTACCGGGCGGCCGAGAGATCGAACTCGGACCGGATGGCCTGCTCTTTGGCGCCGGCCTGCGACCACCATCGCCCCTCGAAAGCGAGGATCGCCAGTTCCCGTTCGGACAGCTCAGGCGCGGGGACCGGAGCCACGGTCGCCTGGGGAGCGGTGCTGCCGTCCACGTGCCACCTCCGTCGTCTTCTGCCATCCTATTTGCAGTGGTCTGCATGCTCGCTGGATCGCCCGCCGCCCGCCATGGGAAACCGCTGCGGGTTCCCGTTCGAGGAATACGGTCGCGGCCGGCCGAGTTTAGGGTTGACAGGTACAGATTTCGGCCCCCTCGGGCCGAAAACGAAGGGACAGGTCATGGACTACGAAGTCGAGAAATCAGACGCCGAGTGGCGCGGGGAACTGAGCCCGGAACAGTACGCCGTCCTGCGGGGGGCCGCCACCGAGCGCGCCTGGACCGGCGAACTGCTCGACGAGGCCCGCTCCGGCGTCTACACCTGCGGCGCCTGCAACGCGGAGCTCTTCAAGAGCGGCACGAAATTCGACTCCGGCTGCGGCTGGCCGAGTTTCTACGAGTCCGTCCGCCCGGAGGCGGTCGAGCTGATCGAGGACCGCTCGCTTGGCGTCGTGCGCACCGAGGTGCGCTGCGCGCACTGCGGCTCTCACCTGGGCCACGTCTTCGACGACGGGTTCGGAACGCCCACCGGCGACCGCTACTGCATGAACTCCGTCTCGCTCAGCTTCAAGCCGGCCGAGTAAGCCTTGTCCGCACTCCTCGACGCGGTCAGTCGCCGCCGGTCCCATTCGAAGGTGACGACGGATGCGCCCAGCCACGAGGAGTTGCTGCCCCTGGTCGCCGCCGCGGCCCGGGTGGCCGATCACGGTGCGCTGCGCCCCTGGCGGCTGATCGAGGTGCGCGGCGAGAGGCGGCGGCAGCTGGGCGACGCGTTCGTGGCGGCATCCGGTGTCACCGGCGAGGAGGCGTCCAGGCTGGCCGCGAAGCCCCTGCGCGCCGAGCTGCTCATCGCCCTGATCGTCAGCCGCCGCGACAGCGAGAAGGTTGCGGTCTGGGAGCAGGACGCCGCCGCCGCGGGAGTCGGCCACATCCTGAGCCTCCTGCTCGACGACAGCGGCTGGGGCGTCATGTGGCGCACGGGGCCGCTGGCCCGCACCGAGCTGGTGCGCCGGGTGCACCGGCTCACCGACGCGGAAGAGGTCCTGGGCTGGCTCTACGTCGGCGGCGTGCCGGCCGACTCGAGGCCGGGCGTGCGCACGGCCATCGATCCGGGCGAGTACCTCACCGAGCTCTGAGCTTCGGACAGCCCCGTCGGCCGTCCCGTCCACGCTGCTGGCCGCCCCGGCCGAGAGCCCGGTCCGGCGTCGAACCAATTCGACGGAGATTCTGCTGTAAAAGCGCCAATTCAGCCTGTTTGGGAACGATTCGGGCAAAATCTCCGTCGAATTCGTTCGGGCAGGCAGGTGCTGAAGAAGGCAGGTGCTGCCAGGTGCGCCGATTTTCGCTGGCGACCGTGCACCGAGTCACGCTCCGGCACGGAGCAGATGCACGGAGCAGATGACAGAACAGTGGGGCCGGCCACGGGACTTGAACCCGTAACCCCCACTTTACAAGAGTGGTGCGCTACCAATTGCGCCAGGCCGGCATGAGACGGATGCCGCCTCGACACACCATCCTAAATCACGAAGCCGACCTGTGCGGCCATGTCAGCTCGGCGGGGCGGGCCCGCAGCGGATCAGCTGCGGATCAGCCGGCCGGGACCGGCTCGGGCGTCGGAGTGGAGGTCGAGTAGGTTTCGCCGGCCGACTGGAGCACGAAAGCGGCGAACTCCTTGGGATCGTCGAGCGCGCCGACGTACTGCTTGCCGTTGACGAGCACGGTCGGGGTGCCGGTGATGGCCTCGATCTCGGTGTTCGGCAACGGGCCGGACAGCGCGCGGTCGGTGGACGCGACCACCCAGGACTTGTAGGTCGTGTCATCGATGCAGGCGTTGATCTCGGAAAGCTCATCGTTCACGCCCGCCTTCTTCACCAGGGCCTTGATCGCGGCGTCGTCGAGACCGGCGGTGCCTTCCTTGGGCTGCTTCGCGAACAGCGCGGCGTTGAAGGCGTAGAAGTCATCGGGCGAGTAGTTCGCCACGCACGCGGCGGCGTTGGCCGCTCGCAGGGAGTACTGGGTCCCGGATGATTTGTGGGTCAGGATCGACACCGGGTGGATCTCGACGGTGGCCGCGCCGGAATCGACCCATTTGACGATCTGGTCACTGTTGGCCTTTTCGAACTGGCTGCAGAACGGGCACAGGTAGTCGGCGTAGACGCGGATGTCGGCGACGGTGCCGGTCGCATCTGGCTTGGAAGGAACCGTCTTGGAGTCGGGCTGCAGCGATGACGTCTTGACGGCCGTCATCCCCTCGGCGATGAGGACGCCGTCGCTGGCCATGTTCGCCGGACCGGGACCAGCCGGGCGGATCGAGTTGACCAGGACCAGGGCGATCATGGCGAGAAGGGCGATGCCGGCCACGGCAATGCCGCCCCGCACGAAGACCCGATTGCGCCGATCCTTCTTCCTCTGCTCCACCCGGATCTTCGTGGCCTTCTTGCGGGCCGCGTCACGCCGCTGGTTCTTAGAGGGACGACCATCGCCCGATCCGCCAATAGTCATGAATGCTCGCTCCGAATAGGTAAGTGCAGAGGCAATTCATTTGCGAATGCCTCCCAAAGACTAGGTGCCCAGTCTGGGAATCGCCCAGACGGCGCCTGAGCGCCTGAGCGCGTGAGCGGTGGCGCAGATTCGCTTCTCGACGTCGGGTTCAAACGGCATGACATACTGAAACAGTCGGCTTATACCATCATCTTGGCGGTCGGCACATAAATCCCATCACTACGGATCGTCCGGCACGTACCTGCCGGTGAAGGAGAATACAGATAATGGCTTCAGTCACGTTCGACAAGGCAACCCGTCTCTACCCGGGTTCCACCCGCCCCGCAGTCGACCACCTCGACCTTTCGGTCGCCGATGGCGAATTCCTCGTTCTGGTCGGCCCCTCCGGCTGCGGTAAGTCCACCTCCCTGCGCATGCTGGCCGGCCTCGAAGAGGTCAACGACGGCAACATCTTCATCGGTGAGCGCAACGTGACGGATGTCCCGCCGAAGGACCGTGACATTGCCATGGTCTTCCAGAACTACGCTCTGTACCCGCACATGACGGTCGCCGAGAACATGGGCTTCGCGCTCAAGATCGCCGGCGTCAACAAGGACGAGCGCGCCGCCCGCGTTCTGGAGGCCGCCAAGCTCCTCGACCTCGAGCCGTACCTGAGCCGCAAGCCGAAGGCACTCTCCGGCGGCCAGCGTCAGCGCGTCGCCATGGGCCGCGCCATCGTGCGTCAGCCCCAGGTGTTCCTGATGGACGAGCCGCTCTCGAACCTCGACGCCAAGCTGCGCGTGCAGACCCGCACCCAGATCGCCTCCCTCCAGCGCCGCCTGGGGGTCACCACCGTTTACGTGACCCACGACCAGACCGAGGCGCTCACCATGGGTGACCGCATCGCCGTGCTCAAGGATGGCGTGCTGCAGCAGGTCGGCACCCCGCGCGACCTGTACGCCAAGCCCAACAACGTGTTCGTTGCCGGCTTCATCGGCAGCCCGGCCATGAACCTGTTCCTAGCCGACGCCGTCGACGGTGGCATCAAGTTCGGCACCGCCACCATCCCGGTCCCCCGGGAGACCCTGGCCGGCTCAACCGGCAACAAGGTCACCATCGGCGTCCGCCCGGAGGACATCCACCTCTCGACCACGCACGGCGAAGGCCTTCAGGTTGACGTCGACCTGGTTGAAGAGCTCGGCGCCGACGGCTACCTGTACGGCCACTCGACGGTCGAGGGCAAGCGCACCGACATCGTCGCTCGCGTCGACGGCCGCTCGCACCCGTCCGCCGGCGACACCGTCTACCTCACCCCGACGCCGCACCACCTGCACGTGTTCGACGCCGAAAACGGCCTCCGCCTCGGCGGGGCAGTCGCCAACTAACACCCGGTTCGACATCTGAACGGCCGGACGGCGCGTCAGCTCCGTCCGGCCGTTCTGTCGTCCACCGGTAAACTCGACCCATGAGCGGTTCCCTCAATATCACGTCGGCCACGGCCGACCCTGCCCTGCTCGACCTGCCCTGGGACCTTCCGCTGGATGCCTGGCCGAACGAGAACATCGCCGCCCTCCCCAAGGGCATCTCCCGCCACCTGGTGCGCTTCGCGCATCTGAGTGGCCGCGTCGTCGCGATCAAGGAGACGACCAGCGAAATGGCCAAGCGGGAGTACGAGATGCTGCGCACCCTGCAAAGCCTCGAAATCCCCTGCGTCGAGCCGCTGGCCGTGATCACGAATCGCACGAATGAGGATGCCGAACCCCTGAACTCGGTACTCATCACACGGCACCTCAAGTTCTCCCTCCCGTACCGCGCCCTCTACTCGCAGACCCTCCGCCCCGACACGGCGACCCGGCTGGTGGACGCGCTGGCGCTGCTGCTGGTGCGCGTGCACATGGCCGGGCTGTTCTGGGGCGACGTGTCGCTGTCGAACACGTTGTTCCGCCGGGACGCCGGCGCGTTCGCCGCGTACCTGGTCGACGCCGAGACCGGTCAGCTGTACCCGGGCGGCCTGTCCAACGGCCAGCGCGAAAACGACCTGGAGATCGCCCGCGTCAACATCGCCGGTGAGCTTATGGACCTCGAGGCCGGCGGGCGCGCAGCCGACGAACTCGACCCCATCCGGGTCAGCAACGGCATCGTCGCCGCCTATCGGCTGCTCTGGAAGGAGCTGACCGGTTCCGAATCCTTCTCCAGCTCCGAACGCTGGCGCATCACCGAACGGGTCGAGCGCCTCAACGACCTCGGGTTCGACATCGAGGAGCTCGCCATCAAGACCGACGACCAGGGCACGACCGTGCGCATCCAGCCGAAGGTCGTCGACGCCGGCCACCACCAGCGGCGCCTGTTGCGGCTGACCGGGCTCGACGCGGAGGAGAACCAGGCCCGGCGCCTTCTCAACGACCTCGACTCCTACCGGGTCTCCTACGGCGACCCGGAGGCCGATGAGGAGATGCTGGCCCACGAGTGGCTCGTGCGCGTGTTCGAACCGGTCATCCGGGCCATTCCCCGCGACCTCAAGGGCAAGCTGGAGCCGGCCGAGATCTTCCACCAACTGCTCGACCACCGTTGGTTCATGGCGCAGAACCAGTCCAGGGACATCCCCCTGGCCGAGGCCGTCACGTCCTACGTCAAGGATGTGCTGCGCCACCGCCGTGACGAGGCGACCGTGATCGAACCCTCCACCGGCGAGATCACCATCCCGATCGACGTCACCGACGATGAGACCGCCGCGGCCGCGGATGCGGATGACACCGCCGCCGACGATGCCGCCGATTGGCGCCTCAAGGTCTAGCCACAATCGTCGCCGAGCCGTGAGTAAAGCCCCTATTCCGTGACGGAATAGGCTCTCCTGTCGTAACCGTGGGTTAAACCCGGCCGGGGAGTACTGGTTTGTGGCCGCCGAGGCTGAGCATGGCGAGGGCGATGAGGGCGTCGGGTGATTTGAAGCCGAAGGCGATTCGGGTGATGAGTCGGATTTTGGTGTTGACGGATT
>NZ_SOGM01000051.1:0-3531 GCF_004403545.1 Cryobacterium sp. TmT2-59
TGGCCCATGACGACGCCCGTTCCACGCCCCGATCCCGGGAGCTGCGGCGGGCGTGCCATCAGCGCGCGTTACCGTTCCATCCAACCGGGCCTGAACGTACTCGCGCAACAGGGGCTTCCCGCGAGCTTGGCCGTCTTGGGTCGGCGGGCACGCCGGTCGGAGTGCCACTGGGCGCTCGTGGCCCGGTATTCAGCTTTGCCGCCGCGCGAGGCCGCGTTGCGTCGCAGCTCGCGGGAGATCGTCGACGGGGACCAGCTCAACGCCAGCGCGATCTGGCGAACACCAAGATTCTGTGCTCGCAGGATCGCGATCTCCTCACGCTCGACGAAGGTCAAGAATCTTCCTGAGAGCGGTGCCTTGCTGAGGTCTCGCATCCCGCCAGCGTGACGGAAGAAACGTGTCCCGACCGGCGCCGACACGCCGGCCCGCTCGCCAGCCTCCTCGCTCGAGACACCCTGCCCCACGAGGTCCCANCCGGCCCGGCGGCCGGCCCGGCGACCGCATCGGCTCCCGCCCGAGTTACGTGGCCATCCAACCCTTCGGACGTCCCATAATCCACCTCCATAATCGAGGTGTTGCTTCCACCGGTTGAATCCGCCTTGGGCTCCGCGGTCGGAGTGGAAAATGGCGCCGGCCGTGTCGAGGTGGCCGTGGTCGCGCGCCATTTCTAGGGCGCCGATGATCAGGCTGGTGCGCATGTGGCTGGCCATCGACCAGCCCACCACCATCCGGGTGCAGAGATCGATCACGGTCGCCAGGTAGAGCCATCCGGAGCCAGTGCGCAAGTAGGTGATATCCCCGCAGAACCGGGTTCCCGGGACGGTCGACGTGAAGTCGCGCGTCCCCTCCTGATCGAGCATGTGGTTCTGGATGTGCTCGGTCCGAGCGTCCGGGTCGACAGCCGTGGTGTTCTTCCACGCCCGCATCCGGACGGCGCGGAGGCCGTGGTCGCCCAGGATGGACCCGACCGTGCCGCAGGCGATGTTGACGCCTTCCAGGCCCAGGATCGTGGTGATCTGGTCCCGGCCGGCCCTGCCCTTCTCCCGCGTGTAGACGCGCACGACGTGAGCGTCGAGCTCGTCGTGGCGGACCTGGGTCGGCGTCGGCACGTTCGGGCGCAACCAGCGGTAGAACGAGGCCCGGGAGACCTTCAGCTTCTGGCACATCCAGTCAATGGGAAAGGAGGCCTTCTCCGTCAAGATGAAGACGAAATAGTCGTTCATCGTTGCTTCGCGGCGAAGAAGGCGCTGACTTTTCCCAGGAAATCGATCTCCCTTTTCAGCTCAGCGTTCTCGGCTTGCAGGGCCTTGTACTTGGCCCACTCGACCGGGCCCGGCTCGGCGGCACCGGCCTCAGGGTGTTCCTCTTTCCAGACGCGAACCCAATTGTCCAACGTCCCCTCGACGACCCCGATCTCGGGTGCAACTTGAGCGATCGGCCGGCCCGATGAAATGACAAGCTCTACGGCCTCGGCCCGGAACACAGCACTGAACGTACGACGATTCGACATGAAACAGATTCTCCTTACCTCTGTCTCAATTCACCATACGGGCGCAAACGACCTCATCGCCCTGAGCCTGCCCGAGATCAGGTACCTTCTTGTCCGTCTGATCTTCAGCGAGCCGCCGGACCCCGAACGTGTCCTCAGTCGCTCACGCTGGCGACGCCGACATCAACAAACCGCGAAACGACATCACTATCGAACCCGCGGACACGCCCCATAAACGCGACTGTAGTACGAGTAGTGGTACCGCGCGGCGATCACAACAATCTGGTTCTCTTCCACGGCATAGACCTGGCGGTGCTCCTCCGTGATTCGGCGGGACCAGTATCCCGACAGCTGGTGCTTGAGCGCCTCGGGTTTACCCATACCGCTGAACGGCGTTCTTTGTACCTCGGCGATGAGCTTGTTGATGCGCTTGACCATGGCTTTGTCCGTGGCTACCCAGTGCTGGTAGTCGTTCCAGCCCACGTCGGTGAAGACGATGTTCACTCGGCGAGTGGGCGCTCGGTCGTCTTGCCGGCTCGATGTTGGGCGATGCTCTCGAGCAGCCGCGTCGCGTTGGCGGGGGAGCGCAGCAGATAGGCGGTTTCTTCGAGAGCCTGATAATCGGCCAGCGACATCAGAACGGCGCTGCCCTTCTTCGAGACGATCTCGATCGGCAGGTGGTCCTGATTGACTTTCTCGATCAACGGGAACAGTTGTGCCCGCGCCTGGGAAGCCGTGATGGCCATGTTCTCCTCCTTCGCTCGAATTGTGGTACTGGATATCGTACCACTAACCTGCCGGGGCGGTTCTGGTGCCTCCTCCCACCCGCGAGGGGTCCCAAATCGACCTTCCCGAGGCGATCGAAGGTCGATTTGGGGCCCCTCAGGCTGAAATCCGCACCGTCTGGGGGCCGGCTACGACGCCCGTAGCCGCTGAGGCTACGCCTTCGCCGCCGTTACCCACTGCCGGGCGGTCGCCCAAGAGCCGTTGAGGTCTTTGAGGGCCCTGGCGGTAGCCGTGTCTGCGCCTGTTCCCGTCGTCGTGATCTGGGTTCCACCAGCAGCAACCTCGACGCTGAAGACCATCTCGCGACCGGGACTGGGCACGTCAATCTTCACCCCGGCGCTCCGCCAGAGCCCGCTGGCCATGACCGCATCGACGATCCGATGCACGACCACCGAACTGTACGGATACGGCGTGAACTTGATCGCGCCGGCCCAGAGTAGACGGGCACCCGGGCATCGAGCGCCAGCATGGCCTCGGCGAGGCCGACCTGAGCGGCGGTCGTACCGTCGCCGTTGACGTAGACAACAGCGCCCGGCGTGGAAACAGTGACGAGGCCGACCGCTGCCGATTTCGGCGCTGCCTCGATCACCAGGGCTATAGAGCGAAGTTGGGTTGGGCTGGACACGTCGACGGCGATGACGTTGTCCTTGCTCTCGTAGGAGGTCGCTCCCGGCGTGGCCCGCAGGAAGTCAAAGAACGGAGCAAGTTCGGCCGTCGCCGCGGTGACGGAGAGCCGGGCATAGCCGTCGCCGAGAACCTCGAAGGTGATACCGGCCAGCGCGGGATCAGAGGCGAGCTGCTGGAGTTCTGCGACGATCGACTCCCTCCCGGTCGGGGCTCCGATGGTCACCGTCAGCGACTCGCAGACCTTCAAATCAAGCGCTGTCACAAGCGGATTGGCACTGAGCGAGTCGAAAGCCGTGATCAGCGAGTCGGACGCCTCAGAGTCCTGCCCCTTGTAATTGTCGATTTGAAAATTACCGAATTTTTTGGCTCTCCTGTCGTAACCGTGGGTTAAACCCGGCCGGGGAGCACTGGCTTGTGGCCGCCGAGGCTGAGCATGGCGAGGGCGATGAGGGCGTCGGATGATTTGAAGCCGAAGGCGATTCGGGTGATGAGTCGAATCTTGGTGTTGACGGATTCGATCCGGCCGTTGGAGAGACCGTGCTCGATCGAGGCGAGGATCGCAGCGCGGTGCTTCACGATCGAGCGCTGCAGCTTCACGAACGACGGGATCCGGCAGCGGCGCGCCCATC
>NZ_SOGM01000084.1:0-12487 GCF_004403545.1 Cryobacterium sp. TmT2-59
TGGCCCATGACGACGCCCGTTCCACGCCCCGATCCCGGGAGCTGCGGCGGGCGTGCCATCAGCGCGCGTTACCGTTCCATCCAACCGGGCCTGAACGTACTCGCGCAACGGTGGGCTTCCCGCGAGCTTGGCGGTCTTGGGTCGGCGGGCACGCCGGTCGGAGTGCCACTGGGCGCTCGTGGCACGGTATTCAGCTTTGCCGCCGCGCGAGGCCGCGTTGCGTCGTAGCTCGCGGGAGATCGTCGACGGGGACCGGCTCAACGCCAGCGCGATCTGGCGAACACCAAGATTCTGTGCTCGCAGGATCGCGATCTCCTCACGCTCGACGAAGGTCAAGAATCTTCCTGAGAGCGGTGCCTTGCTGAGGTCTCGCATCCCGCCAGCGTGACGGAAGAAACGTGTCCCGACCGGCGCCGACACGCCGGCCCGCTCGCCAGCCTCCTCGCTCGAGACACCCTGCCCCNTCGGCCCGGCGACCGCATCGGCTCCCGCCCGAGTTGCGTGGCCATCCAACCCTTCGGACGTCCCATATTCCACCTCCATAATCGAGGTGTTGCGACGACCGGTTGAATCCGCCCTGGGTGCCACGGTCGCTGTGGAAGATCACGGTCGCCGGGCGGTCTCCGCGCAGCACCATGGCCATCGTGAGGGCGTCCTGGATGAGGTCAGTGCGCATGTGGTCGGCGATGGCCCAGCCGATCACGCGGCGGCTGTGAGCGTCGATGACGGTCGCCAAATACACCCACCCCTCCCAGGTCCTCAGGTAGGTGATATCGCCCACCCAGACCTGGTTCAGCGACCCGGTATCCCACTCGCGTTTGACGGCGTCGACCGGGTAGGCGTCAGCGTGGTCGATGATCGTGGTCGTCTTCCACTTCTTCGGACAAATGCCCACCAATCCCAGGCGTTTCATGGTCACGGCGACGGTCTTGCGGGAGATGATCTCCCCGTCCGCGCGGAGATCGGCCAGGATCCTCGGCGCCCCGTAGACCTCGTCGGAATCGCCGTGGAAGAAGGCCACTTTTTGCTCGATATGCACCCGCCGAAGCGACGCCGGCGACGGCGGCCGGCCGACCCAGGCGTAGTAGCCCGACCGGGAGACCTCTTGAAGACGGACCATGCGGGTGATAGTGAAGTTGGTCTTCTCCGCCAGCATCAGTTCGAACGCTTGCCGTTCGTATCCGACGCTTCCTGGGCGAAGAAGATGGACGCTTTTTCAAGAACGCCCTGTCCATCTTCAGGTCCGCGTTTTCTTTCCGAAGCCGCAGCAGCTCAGCTCGTTCAGACTCCGTCACCTCGGTCTGCCCGGTCTCGTTGCGACCCTTGAACGCGGTCAACACCAGCTTCACGGCCTCGTCTTTGTACTCAGGAGTGAACTCCCGACGTGATCTTGCCATAGTGAACATTCTCTCTTGTGAGGTGTCCACTCGCTGGGGTCAAGGCCAAACCACTCCTGGAACGCCAGAATCGAACGCGGAAAATCAGGTTTGGGCACACCTCACTCAAGCTGAGCTAAGCGGATACGCACTAATCGACTTATGCCGACTCCGTGATTATGCCGATGTCGCCGCGGCCACTCTCCGATATCACTGATAGCGCTGGTATTTTCCGCAGACCCCAGAGAGATTGTCGGCATAATTCCGGCGTCGTTGGAAGCTGTTTCCGAGGAGGCATCGCGCTTCCAGACGAGGAACGAACTTATGTCAGGAACACGCAGAAAGGCTGGGGCTATGGCGCCCTACATCGCCGCCGTCGATGCGAAGCTGGCCGCGGCCGGCTACACGCCGGGCACGCGGCGGGGCATGTTGAAGATCGTCGGCGACGTCGGCCGCTGGCTGGAGACGGAACGGCTGACGGTCGCGGATTTCGACGAGTCGGCCGTCGCGTCCTTCCGCGCCGCCCGGGCCGGGGCGGGTTTCACTCAGAAGCTCTTTGGCCGCTGCTTCACTTTGATGTTCGAGGTGCTGCGGGAGGGCGGGGTACTTGCGCCTCGTCCCACGGCGGTGGTTTCTGCGCTGGAGGCTCTGCTGGCGGACTATCGGCAGTGGTTGGTCCACGACAAGGACCTGGCGGCGATGACGGTGCTGCGCTACGAGAAGTTGGCGCGGCGATTCCTGCAGATCGGTCAGCCTGCAGGAGAGCTGCTTGACACCACGATGCTGTCCGATCTCGAGATCTCGGCATTCATCCTGGCCGAGAGCGAGCGGGTGAGTCTCGGGTCCGCGCGCGGGCGGGTCGCGGAGATGCGCTCGTTGCTGCGCTACCTCTATCTCACGGACCGGACCAGCTGGAATCTTGCGGGATGTGTTCCCGCGGTCGCCGGTTGGCGCGACGCGCACCTGCCCGTCGCGCTCAGCGCCGGGCAGGTCGAGGCGATGGTGGACAGCTGCGATCCCGGCACCAGCACCGGCCGCCGGGACCGGGCGATCATGCTGCTGCTGGCCAGGCTGGGACTTCGGTCCATCGAGGTCGCCCGGTTGCGCCTGGACGACGTCGACTGGCGCGCCGGGGAGGTCACGGTCCGCAGCAAGGCCCGCCGCCGCGACCTGATGCCCCTGCCCGTCGACGCGGGAGAAGCGCTGGCGGACTACCTCCACGAGGGCCGGCCGGCGTCGCCGCACCGGGAGGTGTTCATCACCGAACGGGCCCCACGCAAACCGATCGCGGCGGATCTGGTCGGTGATGTGGTGCGCCGGGCGGCTCGCCGGGCCAATTGCCCGGAAGCGAAGGCACACCGGCTGCGGCACGCGCTGGCGACAGAGATGCTGGCGAAAGACATCCCCCTGCTGGACATCGGGCAGGTGCTGCGGCACCGGGATCTGGCCACCACTGCCATCTACGCGAAGATCGCCATCGACTCGCTGCGCGGCATCGCCCAGGACTGGCCGGGGCAGAACTCATGACGACACTCACTGAGTCCTTGGACGACTACCTTCGGCTGCGACGGAACCTGGGCTATCAGTTGGCTGACGCGGCGAGGCTTCTTCCCCGGTTCGTGGCGTGGATGGACGCCAATGAGCAACCGACGGTCACTATCGCCAACACCATCGCCTGGGTCGAGTCCGTGTCGGCTGAACCGGGCAGCGCTGTCTGGCCGCGCCGAATGACGGCCGTTCGCGGCTTCGCCCGCTACCTCTCCGGCATCGATTCCGCGACAGAAGTTTCACCAATCGGGTTGTTCCCCTCCCGCCGGCGCTGGAGGACACCATTCATCTATTCCGTCGACGACATCACCGCCTTGATGGGCCACGCGCAGCACGACTTGGATTCGCGACTGCCCGCGGCGACGTATTCCAACCTGATCGGGCTGCTGTCGGTGACGGGGCTACGCATCGGGGAAGCGATCCGGCTGGATCGGGCCGACGTTGACCTCGCTGCCGGCGTCCTCCTGGTCCGGGAATCGAAATTCATGAAGACCCGCAAGGTTCCCGTGCGCTCCAGCACCGTTGCTGCACTGCGCACATATGCCGCTCAGCGCGACACGCACCTCCCGGCGCCGTCCACCACGAGCTTCTTCGTGATGGTGACAGGAAAACGGCTGCTCTATCCCGTTGTCCAAACCGTCTTCCACCGCCTGTGCTCCGAGGCGGGGATCGGCGTCGGAGCGGCCCGCGGTCCCCGCTTACACGACCTGCGTCACACTTTCGCGGTCACCACGCTGGTCAACTGGTATCGCAGCGGCGCCGACGTCCACGCGCGACTGCCTTATCTCTCCACCTATCTCGGGCACCGCGATCCGCGGTTCACCTACTGGTATCTCTCCGCTGCGCCAGAACTGCTCGCCCTGGCCGCTGAACGCCTCGCGCCTGGGGATGGGCGGGTGCAGTCATGACGGCAATCACGGCGACGGTCCAGGTATTCTTCAGCGACCGTTTGGCCAAACAGCGCCAGGCCAGCGGCCACACCATCGCCGCCTACCGCGACACGCTGCGGCTGCTCTTCGCCTTCGTCCAGTCCACGACGGGGAAGCTGCCCTCGCACCTGGACTGGTCGGATCTCGACCAGGGCATGATCAGCGCGTTCCTGAACCATCTGGAGACCAAGCGGCACAACAGCGCCCGCACACGCAACGCCCGCCTGGGCGCGCTGCGGTCGCTGTTCCGCTACGCCGCGCTGCAGCACCCCGAACACGCCGACGTGATCGCCCGGGTGCTGGCGATTCCGCCGAAGAGGTTCGAAAAGCAACGGTGTCCTACCTCACCGCCGCGGAGGTCGACGCACTGCTGGCCGCGCCGAACCTCACCACCTGGGAGGGCCGCCGCGACCACGCCTGGCTGATGCTCTGCGTCCAGACCGGGTTGCGGGTGTCGGAGCTGACCGGGTTGAACTGCGCCGACATCGCCTGCGGCACCGGCGCAAACGTCCGCTGCCACGGGAAGGGACGCAAAGACCGCGCCATCCCGCTCACCGCAGCAACAGCGGCGGCGATCCGCCACTGGCTGCGTGAGAGGGCCGGCCTGCCGACCGATCCGTTGTTCTGCACCCGCACCGGTCGACGACTCACCCGCGATGCGATCGAGCACAGACTGGCCGCCCACCACTCCACAGCCGCCCTAGCCTGCGGAACATTGCATTCGAAGAAGCTGTCCCCGCACACGCTGCGGCACACCACCGCGATGACGCTGCTGCACGCGGGAGTGGACACCACCGTCATCGCGCTCTGGCTGGGCCACGCCGACACCCGGTCCACGGATCCCTACATCCACGCCGACATGACGATCAAGGAACGCGCGCTGGCCAAAACCACCCCGGTGTCGTCGCCGCCCGGCCGATACCGTCCCGCGGACAGCCTGCTCGCATTCCTCGAAGGACTGTGATTATGCCGACCTCCACGCAGCCAACTACCGGTCACAGTCCTGGAAAACACTGGGCGCGGGGCCCGCCGCCCCACCCACATCGGCATAATCACGGAGTCGGCATAAGTCGATTACGAGCAGCGTCGGGCCGGCGAAGAACCGCATCATCGTGCCCCATTTGCCTTCGATCGCGGCGCGGTGGCAGCGGGCGGCGAGGTCGGCGGCGGAGGTGAAGTAGGTGCGGTAGCCGGCCTGCACTGCGGCGTGGCCGAGGCCCGTGGCGATGTGTGTTTTCCCGACTCCGGGCGGCCCTATTAGGAGCACGTTGGTCGCGGTCTCGAGGTAGCGGCAGGTGCCGAGCTCGGCGAGCAGGTTGCGGTCGATGCCGGAGGCGGCGGCGAGGTCGAAGTCGTCGAGGGTGGCGCCGGTGGGGAGGTTCGCGAAGCGGAACCGGCCGGAGAGGCGTCGGGCGTCGGTCGCGGTGACCTCGATGGAGAGAAGGTGCTCGAGGGCGTGGGTGAGGCTCCAGCCCTCGGCTTGGGCCTGGTCGAGGACGCGGGGCAGGGCGTCGGCGGCGTCGGCGAGCTTAAGCTCGGTGAGGTGGCCGCGCAGCTGCTGATAGACGCTCGCTGGCGTCGCCGTGGTCACGGGGGTGGCGGTCGTCTGGGTGGTAGTGAGTGGGGTGTTCATCGGAGGGTGTTCCTGTTCTTCGCGGCCGTCTCGTAGGCGGCCAGGCTGATCACGGTGGTGGGTTCGGCGCTGCCAGTCAGCGCCATCGCGGCGCGGCGGGCCGCGGTGCCGGGTGGGATGCGTTCCTTCTTCCGGTGTGGCCGGCCGGGAGGCGCGGAGGCCAGGGCGATGGTCTCCAGGGCGGTGACGTGTCCGCTGTCGCGGATCGTGACCCCGAGGCCGGCCTCCGCGACGGTGTGGCGGGCGAGGACGACCCCGGAGATGGTGGCGATGTCGATGGTCGTCGCGCCGAGGCGTTGATGGACGACGACGCGGGCTGCGGCCAGTTCCGGCGGGACCGAGTAGCGGTTGCCGCGCCAATCGATCAGCGCCTGCCGTGTCGCGGTGCGTTGCTCGGTCACCACCACCGGGAACAGCGTCGGTGGCAAGGGTTTGAGCCGTTCCGCGGCGAACATGACCGCGGCCGTCGTTGACCCGTCGCGGCCCTCGCGGCGCCGACCGTCTTGCCCGGTCGCGAAGACGGTCAGGCGTTGCTGGGCTTGCTCGAGGGTGACGTCGTCGGGGAGGTCGCGCCACCACCGCTGCGCGGCGGTGTGGTTGTTCTTCTCGACCACGCCCTTGCGGTTGCCCGACCGGGGCCGGCAGGCCACGACGGTGACGGCGTGGTGCTTGGAGAACGCGGCGAACATCGGCGTCAGATCACTCGTCCCGGCCTTCAGCACGGTGCTCATCCGGTCGAACCGCCAGGACTTCGTCACCCCACCGAGCAGGCTCAGCAGGACCGTCATCGCCGCCAGCAGGTGGGGCAGGTCCATCGACGGGGAAATCACCGCCCGCCAAACCCCCGAGTGCGCCAGCGAACCCACGAGCACGAAGGCACGTTTGGTCGGGAACGCCCACCCGGCGGGCGCGTCGGGCAGCTCGACCCAGTCGAACTGAGTCTCCTCGCCTGGCGGGTGCTCGATGATCGCGTTGGGCCGCCGGGTCACGTGCGCGCAGGCGGTGCAGGCCGGCCGCAAGCTCCGGTCTCGGATCTGGCGGGTCAGGGTTTGATACGACCCTTCGAAGCCCAGCGGGACGAGCTCGTCCAGCAGCGTCGCCGCCCAGAGATGCGGGTCCTCCGTCAGCCTCGCGGTGACGTAGTCGATGAACGCGTCGAACGGGTCCGGGGCGGCGCGTTGACGCACTCCCGGGGTGCGTTGTCCGGCCAGATAGGCGCGGATGGTCTTACGGTCGTGGTCGGTGCGGCGGGCGATCTCACTGATCGTCATCCCTTGCCGTTTGAGCGCGTGGATGTCCACGTCGTCCTCCTCTGAAAGCATAGGAGCAGGGCCTTTCTCGAGCTGGTGCGTGGTCGAAGACCATCAGCATCGAGGAAGGCCCGCTTCTATGTGCGGAAGCGACCCGGAGTGGGGAATTTCAGTGAGCAGAACTGGGGAATTTCAGTGAGCGCCGTCACAGACGCAGACGGACCTCACGCCCGTCGTCGATCGAGTCCGGCGGCAAGTTCAGAATGCTCTCCCGCCTGACGACTACATCAACCTCATCCGACTGCTCGCCCGATTCACCGTAGCGCTGTGATCGCCAGCACCTAAGCAACGGTTCGTCAGCGGGACGTCCACGGACGTAGGTTGGCTACAATTCGCCGAAGTTCCGGAGTCTCGGGGGAGTGGCGTTTGGGAATGGCTGGCCGACGCCGTGGGCCCTGGCATTGGGGTCATGAACCAGCTCAGGAGCCCCCGTTGAGGCTGCGCCGACGCTGGGCCTCAGCCGACGAGCCGGCGTAGCTCGCGCACGGCCGCAGCCACCTCGTCGACCGGAGCGCGCGACTGCACCAGCCGCTCGACAACCGCGGCCTGCTCCGATCCGGGCCGGCGGTAGCTGCCCAACGCGCCGACGAGCTTGTGGGCGGCGGACTCGGCCTCGTCGGCCAGCACATCACCCGAGCGGTCTCCACCTCCGGCCTCGACGTACCGCTCGAGTGCCGCGACGCGCTGGTCGGCGAGGTACCCGTACCGCTCCCACATCTCGGCGAGGAAACCGTCGACCGCGTCGGTCACGGTCCCCATCCCAGCGACTCGGACACCAGACGCGGCAGCTCCATCGGGTCGAAGGGCTTCGCCAGCACGCCACGCACGCCCTCGGCCAGCCACCGCTCTCGCTCGGTGGCATCGGCCCGGGCCGTGAGCAGGAGTACCGGGATGTCGCGGGTGCGCGGGTCGGCCTGCAGCAGCGCATACGTTGTCGGGCCGTCGACGCGGGGCATCATAACGTCGAGAAGGACCGCGTCCGGCTGGGACGAGGCAACTATATCCAGCGCCTCCATACCGGAAGACGCCTCGATCACCCGCAGGCCACCGACTCGCTCAAGGCTGAGTCGGGCGACTGCGCGGATGTCCGGCTCGTCGTCGACGACGAGCACGCAGCGCGTCACGTCTCCTCCTTGCGCCGGAGGGGGCCGGGCCACGGCTCGTTCCGCGGCCTGCGCTGCGGCAGCACGACCGTGAACGTGGAGCCATGCCCGAGGATGCTGTCGACGTCGATGCGGCCGCCGTGCGCATGCACGATGCTTTGGCAGATGGCGAGCCCGAGGCCGCTGCCCTGCTTCTCGCGGGCGTCGCTCACGTCGACCTGCGCGAAGCGCTCGAAGATCTGCTCGACCCGGTCGGGCGGGATGCCACGGCCCTTGTCGCACACCTCGAAGCGGATCTCACCCTCTCGCATCCGGGCGGTGACGCGGACCGCGCTGCCGGAGTGGCTGAAGCGGACGGCGTTGCCCAGGAGGTTGACGAGCACCTGGGCGAGTCGGTCGGCATCGCCCCAGCAGATGTCGTCGGAGGTCTCCTGCTCCAGTCGGACGCCGGCCTGAGCGGCCATCCCTTCTACGGCTGCGAGCGCCAGCGCGACTAGGTCGCTCAGCCGGTGAGGACGGCGCACGACGTGCATGTGCCCCGCGGACAGGCGCTCGAGATCGAGGATGTCGGCCACGAGCCGACCGAGGCGGTCGGTGTTGGTGAGGGCGATGTCGACAAGCGACTGCACCTCGGGCGGCAGTTCGGCGACGACCCCGGCAGCGAGGAGGCCGAGCGAGCCGCGCATCGAGGTCAGCGGGGTGCGCAGCTCATGGCTCACCACCGAGACGAACTCGTCCTTGAGCCGCTCCACCTCCCGCCGCTGGCTGACGTCTTGGAAGACCAGCACTGCGCCAGCTGTCCGGTCGTCCTGCCGCAACGGCGCAAACGAAAGCTGCACCAGGAAGACCTCACCGTCCTGCCGACGGAAGGCGTCGTCCACGCCGACGAGCATCTGCTCGTCGCGCAGCGCCGCGCCGAGCGCACAGTCGTCGTCGCTGCACGAGCTGTCCTGGGGGTGCAGCAACTCGTGCAGCGGCTGGCCAAGCAGTTTTTCGGCCGGTGCCGCGAGCAGGTCGCACGCCGCGGGGTTGACGAGCGCCAGCCGGCCCTCCCCGTCCGTCGCGCAGATCCCGTCGCCCGCCGAACGCAGTACGGAGTCTGTGAGCCGCTGTGCCAGCTCAGCGGCAGCCAGCCGGCGCTGCACCTCCTCAGCGCCGAGCTCGAGCTCGGCCCAGGCGGACATGTCGGCCAGGACTTCCAGGTCCGCGCGGCTCCACGTGCGCGGCACGACGTCGAAGGCGCATAGCGTTCCCACAGCCTGCCCGTCCCAGCGCAGCGGGTAGCCGGCGTAGGCGCGCAGGCGAGGAGGGCCGACGACGAGCGGATTGTCACAGAATCGCGGGTCCGTGGATGCGTCGCCGACGAGCACCGGGGCGTCGTCCACGACGACGAAGTGGCAGAACGACGCGTCGTGATCCAGCGCGGGGTCGGTCTGTCCGGTGCAGGCCACGACCCACAGCCGCGTCTCGTCGACGAGATTGATGTAGACCACCGGCACGTCCAGCAGATGC
This sequence comes from Cryobacterium sp. TmT2-59, assembly GCF_004403545.1. Classification (NCBI taxonomy): domain Bacteria; kingdom Bacillati; phylum Actinomycetota; class Actinomycetes; order Micrococcales; family Microbacteriaceae; genus Cryobacterium; species Cryobacterium sp. TmT2-59. The sequence goes on from NZ_SOGM01000084.1 coordinate 9,412, forward strand.
TTCGCACGATCCACGATCCGGCGGAAGCGCTCCTGGCCCGGCTGGTCGAGCAGCCCTAGCGCCCGCAGCGCCTTGACGCGGGTGTGCTCGCGTGAGGTGGTCACGACGTACGGCTTGGGGAAGTCGTGTGGTGGGGCAGTGGCGGCGGGACCAGCGGCTCGTCCGCCGGGTGCTCGGGGTCGTTGGCCGCTGGACCGACAGCCGGCGCGGTGAGTCCGCCCTCCGGCGCCCCCCCTGTCCCGGCGGCCCGGGGCGTCACCTTCCAGGCCTTCTCGCGCATGGCTTGCTTCACCTGCGCGACGCGTGCGATGACGTTCTTGTACTCGGTGTAGAAGACCGAGGCAACCACGAGGTACAGCCAAAACCACGCCGTGCGGGAGCGGATCTCCGGATCGGCCTGGCGATACGCGAACAACGTCTGCCACGGCCCGACGCTGAGCGTGAAGATGGTCGTGAGGACGAACACCGGGACGAACCAGTCGAGGTGCTGCGGCCCGCCGGCGCGATGGGCGTAGAAGGCGATGAGCGGGAACATTTGGACGCTCAGCCAGGGGTAGACCTCGCGCCAGCCCAGCAGGAAGAAGAAGCCGAACCGCTGTCTGGGCGTGAGCCCGGGGTTGCGCAGCGCCCCGAAGAGGTGGCCCAGGGACACCTGGAACCACCCTTGCGCCCAGCGCATCCGCTGGTTCCACAGTGCCTGCAGCGTCGTCGGCGCCAACTCGCGGCTGATGAGGTACGGGTCGGAGCCGATCCGGTAGCCGGCTTCGACGACCCGCAGGGCAGAGTCGATGTCCTCGGTGAGCATCGAGCCGCGGAAGCGCGTCTCGCGCAGCAGCTGCGTGCGCCAGTAGCCGTTTGACCCGCCGAAGATGCCGAACTGGTGCAGCTTCGCCCGGCCGGGGTGGCTGACTGCGTAGATCATCTCGAACTCGACCGCTACGGTGCGCGCCACCCAGGAGGCGTCGCCGTTTCGTACCACCGGATGGCCCTGCACGACGTCGTACCCATCGGCCATCCAGCGGTAGGCGCGCACGAAGCTGTCTGCCGCGGGCAGGTGGTCGGCATCGAAGACACCAGCGAACTCACCAGTGACGATCTGCAGGGCGGCGTTGACGTTCTGCGCCTTGGACGTGCTCCCCTCCACCTTGAGCAGAGTGAAGCGCGTCTCGCGCTGCGCGAGCTCGCCGAGGACGCGCTCTACCGGGAGCGGGACGGGCGAGTTGTAGGCAAGCACGACCTGCAGGTCGCCGGGGTAGTTCACCCCCAGGAAGGCCTCGACGGTCTCCAGGACGGTCGCGGCCTCATTCGGCAGGTACGCCGCGATGACGGCACTCGCAGGCGGGTACGCCGGACCTCCGTCCTGCTCCTCTGGTGCGGGAGGCGGCTGCGCCGGGTTCAGGGCGAGCAGTCCTTCGACCCAGATCGCGATCCCTGTCACCAGCAGCGAGAAGACGACGACGAGGTAGGCGAACGGTGTGATGTCGAAACCCGCGCGGTCAGCCAACAGGTAGACGAAGTACGGCAGCACAATGCCTATGACGAACGTCAGCGCGACCTGGAACGGCGTGCGCAGCCGCTCGAGAAGCGGCCGAGGCTGGCGCGGTGCCGCGGCCTCGGCCTCGGCGAGCATCTCGGGACGGTACGCGATCGGCCGCAGATCGAGGTGCATCTGCGCGTGCTCGAGCGCCGCGCCGGCCTGCTCGACCGCCTGCTTGGCCGACTGGACGGCGTCGAGCGGGACGTATCCGACGAGCGGGGTAACGCTGACCTTTGAGCCCTCGACGTCCAGGCGGCGGCCGGCGAGGCGTTCGGAGAGTCCCTGCATCAGGTCGCGCACGTCGTCCGACGACGTCTCCGGCAGCAGCAGCCCGAAGCCGCCATCGGGGGTACGGCCGGCCGTCTCCAGCGGCGTGACCACGGCGCCGAGCACATCGGCGACCTGCCGCAACACCTCGTCGACCCCGCGCTCCCCGAAGCGCGCACGGATGCTCCCGGACTCGTTCAGCCCGAGCAGTGCCAAGTGCCCCGAGCGGCCACTGCGCAGCGCCCGCTCGCGCTCCCGGTCGAGCTCGTCCATGAACGTCGCGGACGAGGCCAGCCCCGTGCGGCGGTCAGTCTGCAGTCGGTCAGCAGGCACCGGCGGCCGTAGCCGCTTGGCGTCCACGCGAGCGACCAGGACCGGCAGGTCGAAGGGCTTGGTGATGTAGTCGTCCGCGCCGAGACGCATGCCGGACACCACGTCCGCGGCCTCCGCGCGGCTGGTGAGGAACAACAGGGGCAGGGAACGCAGCCGGGAGTCCTCGCGCAGTCGCTGCACGAGGGTGAAGCCGTCCATGTCCGGCATGTTGACGTCGGAGACGACGACGTCCGGGACCGCCTCGGCCAGTCTCTCCAGTGCCTCGGCGCCGCTGGAGGCCGTCGTGACGCGGTAGCCGGCTGCGAGGAGCCCTCGCGCGACCAGGCCCACGATCATCTCGTCGTCATCGACGACGAGCACCGCGCCCCGGTCGTCGGCTACTGCCCTACCCGTCATCGGGTTACTCCCGGTCAATAACTCCCCCTACGGCCTTCCGGCGCAGGACTGGAGCGACTGCGTGGTGCCTATTGAACTCTACAGGGGCACCCCCGCCACGAACTTCCGCTCGCGCGAAGTCGGGCACGGTCGCTGGTCACTAGACGGGGCGGCCGTGGGAATGATTGATCGACTACCGAACACTGCCCATTGGCGCAACCTTGAGCGTCCACAGCTCCGAATCGGATCGGGTTGGCCTTGAAGGTTTACGCTCAACAGGTGTTGTGCGCACAAGACTCCCTTCCGCCTCGCCTTCGCCGCGTACTCGTCGCCGGCGTCTCCGGCGTAGGAAAGTCGACGCTCGCGTCACGGATCGCAGCGATCACCGGCGGACAGCACACCGAGATCGACTCGCTCTATCACGGCCCCGGCTGGGCGCTACGGGAAAATTTTCTCTAGGAGCGTGTGTCAGTAACGCCTATTCGAAGTTGATGCGACGAGATCCGGGCCGATTTGGCCGCAGCGGGCGGGGCGTTGCTGTGGCGGTCGTCGTGGACTTCAGAG
>NZ_SOGM01000063.1:0-22708 GCF_004403545.1 Cryobacterium sp. TmT2-59
CGTCGACCTCGCCGACGAGCACGGAGTCGGCTGGATCGACGGGGTCGAAGCCCCCGTGTCGATGCGCACCGTGAATCAGCTCATCTGCGCCGGCGGGTACCGCAAGATCGTCTTCGGCGTGAACGGGGAGGTCCTCTACCTCGGCGGCAAGGAAAGATTCTTCAGCCAGGCCCAACGCCGGGCGATCGCCGCCCGGGACGGCGGCTGCATCATCTCGGGCTGCCAGGTCAACGCGGCCTGGGCCGAGGTGCACCACATCATCCCCTGGGCCAACCACGGGCCCACCGACATCAACAACGGGGTGCTGCTGTGCTGGTTCCACCATCACAGCATCGAGACCTCGGGGTGGCTGATCCGGATGGTGCGCGGCAAACCCGAGGTCATGGCCCCGGTCTGCTTCGATCCCACCCGCACCTGGGTACCGGGCCAGGACCACCGCNTTCGATCCCACCCGCACCTGGGTACCGGGCCAGGACCACCGCGCCCACCGGGCCAGTCAGGCCGGCCGCGACCGTGGAGCCCGGCCGCGCGCGCACCCTCGGGCCACCGATTCCACCAACTAGCGGTCACCGGGTCTCGGCAGGCGTGAGCCCGCGCACTGCGGAGGGGGGAGACAACAGCTAAACTTCAACAGCCAGCCTCTGTAGCTCAACGGAAGAGCAGTTCCGTCCTAAGGAAACGGTTGGGGGTTCGAATCCCTCCAGGGGCACATTTCTTCAGGCAACACAGATCTTCAGGCAACACGGATCTCTGCGGGTGTACCCGAACGGGGACGGGTTGAGCCCAGTCGCTGCAGACTCGCCCCAGGGACGTCCACCTTTTCTCCGACAGCGGCGAATGAGCTGGCGTGGTAATTTATCACCGTTCATTTCGGTTGTGGCTGATGGCTCACTCCGTGCCGAACCAACCCGTCTCAGAGTCCGCGTCAGGTTGACGTCGCTTTGGGCGCATCGCGTCAACTAGGCAGGGAGTCAGTACATGAAGAAGATTTCGTATGGCGGAGAGTCGTTCCTGACAACTGACGGGGCCGCGGATGCACTCCTGGAGTTAGTCGTCGCCCTTCCGGACGGCCACGTGTCCGAGCTGATCAAACTACCCGCGGTCAACAGCGACGGTGACGAGATGGTCGTGCAAATGGTCGTCGGTCCACGCAGCGAGCTCATCAGCGTGCCGGAAGAATCCAGCGCGGGGGAACCCGACACCGTCGAAGCGGTCGCCTACCTTCGCGGCCGCGTGGGCACAATCACGGCCCCCAGCGAGGTGGCCTACACCGAGGCGCTCTCCTGTCCGGACTACGAATGGGACATGCCGTAGGCCCTTGTCGTCTGTCCCCCTCCTGAGGACATCAGTCGAATTGGCTTGAATTCCGTCCCCGAGTGAATGAAGCTGGACGAAATCGTTCAGCGGTGCCGCAAATGATGCGCGCACGAATCTCCCGCTGACGAAGCCGAGGAGAGCACCCAGTGGTTAGAAACAGCACGCGCGACAAGCACGACCGGGCACCGGCGCCCGACGATGCCCGCATGCCCGACTCGCTGACCGAGATCGCCAAGCCGTCCTGGAAGTACGTGCTGCGCAAGACCCTGCGGGAGTTCTCGGCCGACCAGTGCACCGACCTCGCCGCCGCCCTCACCTACTACGCCGTGCTGTCGATCTTCCCCGCATTGATCGCGCTCATCTCGCTCCTGGGAGTGTTCGGTCAGGGTAATACCGCGACGAACTCGATCCTTTCTCTCGTCGACCAGGTCGCCCCCGGTGGCACCGCCGACACTCTGCGGGCCCCGCTGGAGCAGTTCAGCTCGTCGCCCGCGGCCGGCGTCGCCCTCGTCGGCGGCATCCTGCTGGCGCTGTGGTCGGCATCCGGCTACGTCGGCGCGTTCAGCCGGGCCATGAACCGCATCTACGAGATGGAAGAGGGGCGGCCGTTCTGGAAGCTGCGCCCGATGCAACTGGGCGTGACCGTGGTCTGCATCCTGCTCATCGTGGTGGTGCTTGTGGTGTTGATTGTGTCGGGTCCGGTCACGAATGCGCTCGGCAGCGCGCTGGGGTTGGGGCAGACCGTGCAGCTCGTCTGGTCCGTCATCAAGTGGCCCATCCTGGCGCTGGCCGCCGTGTTGATCATCGCCATCCTGTACTACGCCACTCCCAACGCCCAGCAGCCCAAGTTCCGCTGGATCAGCCTGGGGGCATTACTCGCGCTCATCACCCTGGCGGTCTCCTCGTTCCTGTTCGGCCTGTACGTCACCAACTTCTCCAACTATGACCGCACCTACGGTTCTCTGGCCGGCATCGTGGTGTTCCTGCTCTGGCTGTGGATCGCCAACCTCGCCCTGCTCGTCGGCGCCGAGTTCGATGCGGAGCTGGAACGGGGCCGGCAGCTGCAGGCGGGCATCGCCGCCGAGGAAGAGATTCAGCTGCCGCCGCGGGACACCCGCAAGAGCGACAAGGCGGCCGACAAGGCACGCGAGGACATCAAGCTCGGCCGACGTCTGCGGGAGCACAGCACACCGAGTGACGACGGCGAACCGACGAGAACGAAATAGAAGTAAACACCGGGCCGGTCTCCTGAAGAGTCCACATCGAGGACGGGATCCCGCCCTCAGAGTCCCGGACTGCCCGTGCGTTGTGCTTCGCCGGCAAGGGTGCAAGTCTTGACGGATGCCGCTTCCGGGCATTCCGGGACGAGCCACCAGACTAGGAGCACCGATGACCGTTTCGTCCGATGAAGAGCTCGCACTGGCCCAGTGGAGTCGACGGCTGACGCAGGCCCTGCAGATCCTGGACCTCGAGGTCGACACCCAGATGATCCTGCAGTTGGCCGAGGAATCCAGGTCCGTCAGCCCCTCCGCCGGGCCCCTCAGCGCTTTTATCGTGGGCTTCGCTGCCGGACAGGCGACCAACAGCGGCAAGAAGGAGGTTCAGTCCGCCGTCGAGACCGCAGTGCAGAAGGCCCGCGGACTGGTATCCGACGGCACTCAGGACGGCCCGGACAGCAAGGGCTGGGTGGACTCAGCCCAGTAAGGGCTCTGATCCGGACGGCTTCAGGCGAACGATGACCGCCTTCGAGACCGGCGTGTTGCTGCCATCCGCCACGTGATCGAGCGGCACCAGGACGTTTGCCTCCGGATAGTAAGCGGCGGCGCACCCGCGCGGCGTCGGGTAGGAGACCACGCGGAACTTTCGCAGCACGCGCTCCTTGCCGTCCTTGTACTCGCCGAAAATGTCCACCAACTGTCCGTCGGCCAAACCGAGTTCGGTGATGTCTTCGGCGTTGACCATGATGACGTGGCGGCCTTTCCGGATTCCCCGGTATCGATCGTTGAAGCCGTAGATGGTCGTGTTCCACTGATCATGGGACCGCAGGGTCTGCAGGATCAGGGTCCCGGCGGGCCGTTCCACCGGCTCCAGGTCATTCGCGGTCAACACGGCCTTGCCGGTGGGCGTGTTGAAGGTGCGGGAATCGCGCGGGCCATTCGCCATGATGAAGCCGCCATCCTGCCTGACCCGCTCGTTGTAGTTCTCGCACCCCTTCACGACCCGGGAGATATGGTCGCGGATCAGGTCATAATTTTTCTCAAAGCCGTCCCAGTCGGCGTTGATCCTGTCGCCGAGGGTCGCCTTGGCCAGCCGAGAGATGATCGACACCTCGGAGCGCAGAGTGTGGGCAACGGGTTCCACGCTGCCCCACGACGCGTGCACCGCGCAAACGGTGTCCTCGACGGAGATGAACTGCGTGCCGGACTCCTGAATGTCGATTTCAGTGCGGCCCATCGTGGGCAGGATGAGTGCCTCTGTGCCGGTGACAGTGTGGGATCGGTTGAGCTTGATGGAAATCTGGGCGGTGAAGTCGCAATTTTCCATCGCCGCTTCCGCCGCGTGTGTGTCCGAGATTGCCGCCACCAGGTTTCCACCGAGGGCCAGGAAGAACTTGATTCTTCCGTCCTGCATGCGGCGGATCGTGTCGACGGCGTCGACGCCGTGCTCCCGCGGCGGCTCGAAGCCGAACTCCTTCCCCAGGGCGTCCATGAATGCCGGGGGCATCTGTTCCCAAATGCCCATGGTCCGGTCGCCCTGGACGTTGCTGTGGCCGCGGATCGGAGAAGCGCCGGCTCCAGGCTTGCCGATGTTACCGCGCAGCAGCAGCAGGTTGATGATCTCCTTGATGGTGGCGACCCCCTTCTTCTGCTGCGTGATGCCCATGGCCCAGGTGATGATGACCTTGTCCGCCTTCAGGTACCGCTCGGCGAGCTCGTCGATCTCCTCGATCCGCAAACCGGTCGCGTCGAGCACCTCCTGCTCGTCGAGCTGCGCCAGGTGCTCTTTCAGCTCCTCAAGGCCTTCGCAGTGCTCCGCCAGGAACTTGTGGTCCAAAACCGTGCCGGGGTTCCTGGCCTCCGCGTCGAGGACCCGTTTGGAAACGGCCTGCAGGAGGGCCATGTCGCCGCCAAGCCTGATCTGCAGAAACTGGTCGGCCAGCTCGGTTCCCTTACCCGCGACGCCGCGAACAGTTTGCGGATTCTTGTACCGCTTCAGCCCCGCCTCGGGCAGAGGGTTCACAGCGACCAGGCTGCCGCCATTGCGCTTGCAGGCCTCCAGCTCGTTGAGCATGCGGGGATGGTTGGTGCCGGGGTTCTGGCCCATCAGGATAATCAGGTCCGCCTCGGCGAAATCGTCGAAGGTGACCGTTGCCTTGCCGATGCCGATGGTCTGCCCCATGCCCCAGCCGGAGGACTCGTGGCACATGTTTGAACAGTCCGGCAGATTATTGGTGCCGTAACCGCGCACGAACAGCTGGTACAGGAACGCAGCCTCGTTGGATGTGCGGCCGCTGGTATAGAAGGCCGCGTCGTCCGGAGATCCCAGGGCGTTGAGCTTCGTGGCGACCAGCTCGAAGGCCTCGTCCCAGGTGATGGGGCGGTAGTGGTCCTCGCCGGCGGGCTTGTAGACAGGCTCGGTCAGTCGACCCTGCATGCCGAGCCAGTACTCGCTGCGTCCCCGCAGGTCGCTCACGGAGTGCTCGGCCCAGAAATCAGCACCGATGACGACGGGAGTCGCCTCCCAGGTGACGGCCTTGGCGCCTTCCTCGCAGAATTCAAACGCCTTGCGGTGGTGTGGGTCGGGCCAGGCGCAACTGGGGCAGTCGAAGCCCTTCTTCTGGTTCATCGCAAGCACCGTTTTGCGGGCCCGGTTGACGCCCATCTGCTCGATGGCCGGCACCATCGCGTGCATCACGCCGGGGATTCCTGCGGCCCAGTCCTTGGGCTTGCTGACCTCGAGTTCGCTCTCGTCGGCTTCCTCGAATTTGGGGTTCTTGCTCACCGTGGCCATGCCTTTCACGTCCAGTCGCAGCGAGGGATCGCCCCCGAAGCGGGGGTTTCGCACCCCCGAACCAACAGTAATCACCTCACGAGGGTCATCGGAAGTGCGTGCCCCCTATTGTCAGGCTGCGAACCGGTGGTCGGAGTGACAGCGGATGCCGACGTGAAGCAAGCAACAAATCTCGGATAGCGTCGGAGTATACGATCACACCGCTCCGGTGGTCTCCGAAGATGCAGCGTCCCCGAGACCACCTCGTCTGGAGTGCCCCATGATTTCCCCCCGCATCGCGTTCGTTGACGTCGACGGCACCCTGATCGAGACCGGATCGGAGATCGCAGACTCGACTATCGACGCGGTGCGCACCGCCAGGAGCAACGGGCATCTGGTGTACCTGAGCACCGGTCGGGCATCCGTGGAGATCTACCCCGCGATCCGCGACATCGGCTTCGACGGGACCATCAGCTCCGGCGGCGGGTTCGCGGAAATCGGCGACGAACTCGTGATCGAACGCACCATGCCCGAAGATGCGGTGGCGCGGATGATCGGTTTCTACGAGGAGTCGGGGTACGACTTCTACCTGCAGTCCTTCGACGAGCTGTACCCGAGCCCCGGCGTGCGCGACCGCTTCGCGGAGGACCACGCGGCCGACACAGAGCGGAAGGCGGGAACCGGGGCTGACCCGGCATCCGTCACCGATGCCGACGATCACCCGGCCCTGATGGCATTCGCCGACGTTCGACCGTACAGCTACACGGGCATCGCGAAATCGGTGTTCCTCGCCGGCGACCTTCGCGCGTACGACCGCGTCTCGGAGGCGCTCAGCGGAGAATTCCACGTCATCACCGGCACCATCCCGCACATGGGTCGCGGCAGCGGCGAGGTGACGCTGAACGGCGTGAACAAGGGCTCCACGGTCCTACGGCTCCTCGACCGGCTCGGCCTGGACGCGGCATCCGCCATCGGCATCGGCGACAGCAGCAACGACATCGAGATGCTGCAGGTCTGCGGGGTCGGCATCGCCATGGGCAACGCCACGGATGCCGTCAAAGCCCACGCCGACGAGGTCACCACCACCGTGCTCGATAACGGTGTCTGGAATGCCTTCCGCCGCCAGGGTTTGATCTGATCCCTCGCGTGGCATCCGGATGCGGTGTCTTCGTAACCCGACACCCGCCGGTTACCTGCGCGTCCTAAACTGGTGGCTCGCGCGGTGGACGGCACCGCGACCCGGACAAGGAGCGCGCGATGCAGATCCAGAGCCAGTCCGGCCAGGATGTGCTCGAGGCCGGATCCAGGGCGCCGGCGGCGCGTACCCTCATCGACATCCTGCATGGCACCGCCGACCGGCATCCGACCGCGCTCGCCCTGGAAGACCAGGACGGCGCGATCAACTATTCCAGCCTGATGCGCTTGGTCAGCGAGCAGGCGGAACGGCTCAGCCGCAGCGGGGTGCGCCGGGGCGACACCGTCGGCATCCGCATTCCGTCGGGCACCCGCGAACTGTACGTCTCCATCCTGGCCACCCTCACCGTCGGCGCCGCCTACGTTCCGGTCGACGCCGACGACCCGGAGGAGCGGGCGCGGCTCGTCTTCAGCGAAGCCCGCGTCGTGGGCGTGATCGGCCCCCGGGGCGTGTTCGCGGTGCGCGAGTCGCTCGACGCCGAACTGTTCGCCGAACGGATGCTGCCGGCGGGCGACGACCTGGCCCTCGCCGGAACAGACCGCACCATGCCGACCGCGGACGACGACGCGTGGGTGATCTTCACCTCCGGGTCGACCGGGGTGCCCAAGGGAGTCGCGGTCAGCCACCGCTCCGCGGCCGCGTTCGTCGACGCCGAGGCAGACCTGTTCCTCCCCGCCGACCCGATCGGACCGGCCGACCGCGTGCTGGCGGGACTGTCGGTGGCGTTCGACGCCTCCTGCGAGGAGATGTGGCTGGCCTGGCGGAACGGCGCTTGCCTCGTCTCGGCCCCGCGGTCGCTGGTTCGGTCCGGCGCGGACCTCGGTCCGTGGCTGATCGCCCACGGCGTGACGGTCGTGTCGACCGTTCCCACCCTCGCCGCGCTGTGGCCGGAGGACTCGCTCGAACAGGTGCGGCTCCTCGTCTTCGGCGGCGAAGCCTGCCCGCCCGAACTCGCGGCCCGGCTCTCGGTGCGGGGGCGCGAGGTCTGGAACACCTACGGCCCGACGGAGGCCACCGTCGTCGCCTGCGCCGCCCGGTTGGACGGCGACGGGCCGGTTCGGATCGGACTGCCCCTCGCCGGCTGGAACCTGGCCGTCTTGAACGCGGCCGGGGACCGGGTCGCCCACGGCGAGACCGGGGAACTCATCATCGGCGGGGTCGGGCTCGCCCGCTACCTCGACGCCGGCAAGGACGCCGAGAAATACGCCGCCCACGACGGACTCGGCTGGCACCGCGCCTACCGCAGCGGCGACCTGGTGCGCTACGAGCGTGAGGGCCTCGTGTTCGTGGGCCGGGCCGACGACCAGGTCAAGCTCGGCGGCCGGAGAATCGAACTCGGCGAGGTCGAGGCGGCCCTGCGGGCCCTGCCAGGGGTGGCCGGTGCCGCGGCAGTGGTGCAGACCACGCCGGCCGGAAACAAGGTGCTGGTCGGCTACCTCGCACGCACGGAGGGCGCCGCCGAGTTCGACCGCGCCGCCGCGAACATCCGTCTGCGGGAGGAACTGCCCGCCGCGCTCGTGCCACTGCTCGCGGTGGTCGACGACCTGCCCACGCGCACCTCGGGGAAGGTCGACCGAGCCGCCCTGCCCTGGCCGCTTCCGGCCGGCAGCGACGCCGGCGCAGCGCCCCGGCTGTCGCCGACGGCGGCCTGGCTCGCCGAAAGCTGGGCCGCCATCCTGGGTGTCGCAGCCGACGGGCCAGACGCGGACTTCTTCGCCAACGGCGGCGGCTCGCTCGCCGCGGCGCAGTTCGTGTCGATGATCCGCCAGCGCTTCGCGGACACCCGCGTCTCCGACATCTACGACTACCCGCGGCTCGGCTCGCTCGCCGACGAACTCGACGGCCGGGTTCCGCCTGTCCCGCAGCGGGGGCGCGAGGTGCTGCCCGTGCCCCTGCGCAGCCGGATCGCGCAGAGCCTGCTCGGCATTCCTCTGCACGTGCTCGTGGGGGCGCGCTGGCTGGTCTACCTCTCGGCGGCGAACAACCTGCTCGCCGCCGCCGGCGCCACCTTCGCGCCGACGCTCTCCTGGTGGTGGGTCGCGCTCGGCTTCCTCCTGTTCGTCACCCCGCCCGGCAAGATGACCATCTCCGTCATCGCAGCCCGGCTGCTGCTGCGCGGCCTGGAACCGGGCAACTACCCCCGCGGCGGTTCGGTGCACCTGCGCCTGTGGCTGGCCGAACAGGTCGCGCTGCTCGTGGACGCCGCCAGCCTCGCCGGGGCGCCGTGGATCAGCTACTACGCCAGGGCGCTGGGCGCCCGCGTCGGCCACGACGTCGATCTGCACGCCCTCCCGCCGGTGACCGGGATGCTGGAGATCGGCGCCCGGGCGGCGATCGAACCCGAGACCGACCTGGCCGGCTACTGGATCGACGGCGACGTGCTCCGGATCGGCCGGGTTCGGATCGGCGAAGAGGCGACCGTCGGGTCCCGCAGCACCCTGCTCGGCGGAGCCCGCATCGGCGCCGGAGCGGTGATCGAGCCGGGGGCGGCCGTCTCCGGCGTCGTGCCCGCCGGCGAACGCTGGGCGGGATCACCCGCCATCCGGATGGGCGCCGCGCACGGGTCGTGGCCGGCCGAGCGCCCGCCGCGCGGTCGCCGCTGGCTGACCGCGTTCGCGGCCGGGGCCGTCGGCATGACCGCGCTGCCGGTCATCGCCGTGATCGTGGGCGCCCTCATCGTCGGCGCGGCCATCGGTGACGCGTCGACCCTGTCCGCGGCGCTGGGGCGGGCGGCCCTGATGATGCCGGTCGCGGTCATCGCGGCCGGCCTCGTCTACGCGCTGCTGGTGGTCGCGTCCGTGCGCGCCCTCGGCGTGGGGCTGCGCGAGGGCTACTACCCGGTGCGCAGCCGGATCGGCTGGCAGGTCTGGATGACCGAACGCATCCTCGACGGCGCCCGCACACTCCTGTTCCCGGTGTACGCCGGCCTGCTCACCCCGATCTGGTTGCGGCTGCTCGGGGCGAAGGTCGGCGCGGGCGTCGAGGCCTCGACCGTCCTGCTGATCCCGGCCCTGACGACCATCGCCCCGGCCGCGTTCCTCGCCGACGACACCATGGTCGCCTGCTACGAGCTGGGCGGGGGCTGGCTGCGCATCGGCCCGGCCAAGATCGGCCGGCGCGCGTTCCTGGGCAACAGCGGAATCGCCGGCGCCGGGCGCACCGTTCCGCGCAACGGTCTCGTCGCCGTGCTCTCCTCCACTCCGCGGAAGGCCAAACGCGGCTCGTCCTGGCTGGGCAACCCGCCCGAGCGGCTGCGGCGCATCGCGACCGACGTCGACGAGACGCTCACCTTCCACCCGCCGGTGCGACTGGTGACCCGGCGCGCGCTCTGGGAACTGCTGCGCATTGTTCCGGTCATCGTCACAGCCCTGATCGCGCTCGGCGTGCTCGCCGCGCTCGCCTGGCTCTGGCTCCGGCTCGGCCTCGGTTGGGCGATCGCCCTGTCCGGAGTGGTCATGCTCGCCGCCGGCATGGTCGCGGCCCTGGTCACGACCGCGGCCAAGTGGATGCTGGTGGGCCGGATCCGAGCGACCGAGCATCCGCTCTGGTCCTCGTTCATCTGGCGCAACGAGGTATCGGACAGTTTCGTGGAGATGGTGGCCCGGCCCTGGTTCGCGGCGAAGGCGGCAGGCACCCCGGCGCTGGCCTTCTGGCTGCGCACCCTCGGGGCGAGAATCGGCCGCGGGGTGTGGTGCGAGTCGTACTGGCTACCCGAAGCGGACCTCGTCGCCATCGCCGACGGCGCCACCGTGAACCGCGGCTGTGTGGTGCAGACGCACCTGTTCCACGACCGGATCATGCAACTCGACCGCGTCAGCCTGGCCGCGGGCTCGACGCTCGGGCCGCACAGCGTGATCCTGCCGGCCGCCTCGGTCGACGAGGGCGCCACCGTGGGGCCGGCCTCCCTCGTGATGCGGGGCGAACGGGTTCCCGCCGGGTCGGTCTGGTCGGGCAACCCGATTTCGCCGTGGCGGTCGCTGCCGTGGCAGACTTGACGGCCCATGTCTCAGAACAAGTCTTCACTCCCGTCTCGGCCGGTGCCGCCGAATAACGGCGCGCCGACCCACGGTGCGCCGACAGTGGATGACGCCTACACACCGCAGAACGGGAACGGCGGCTATCTGGCCCAGCACTACGACCTCGACCTCGACTACCGGGTGGCCACCAACCAGCTGCGGGCGACGGCGACCATCACCGCGCTGGCCTCGATGAGGTTGGACCGGTTCAGCCTCGACCTGGACGGGCTCAGCGTCGACCGGGTCACGGTCAACGGGGTGCGGGCGCACAAGGTGATCCACGCCGCGCGGAAGCTGCTGATCCTGGTGGCGACCCCGATCGACGCCGGCGATCGGTTCGAGGTGAGCGTGCGGTATCGCGGGGCGCCGCGCCCGCTCCGCAGCATTTGGGGCGACGTCGGCTGGGAGGAGCTTGACGACGGGGTGCTCGTCGCCGGCCAGCCCACCGGCGCGGCGTCGTGGTACCCGTGCAACGACCATCCGAGCAACAAGGCCTCCTTCCGGATCCGGCTCACCTGCGAAGACCCGTACACGGTCGTGTCCAACGGAAAGCTGATCGCCCGGTCGACCCGATCGGGTCGCACCGCCTGGACGTTCGATGTGCCCGAGCCGATGGCCACCTACCTGGCGTCGGTGCTGATCGGCCGCTACCGGCGCACCGACCTGGCGGCCGCCCCGGTCGCCCAGCGGATCTTCTTCCCCGCCAACCTCGCCCGCGAAGTGGCCGTTGACTTCGGCCGGCTGGGGGAGATGCTGTCCCTCTTCACCGCCCGATTCGGGCCGTACCCGTTCGGCGCCTACTCGGTCGTGGTCACCGACGACGAGCTGGAGATCCCGCTCGAAGCGCACGGCCTCGCCGTCTTCGGCCGCAACCACGTCGACGGGGCGCACGGCAGCGATCGGCTGATCGCGCACGAACTGGCCCACCAGTGGTTCGGAAACAGCCTGACTGTGGCCCGGTGGCAGGACATCTGGCTGCACGAGGGATTCGCGTGCTACGCCGAGTGGCTGTGGGGGGAGGCCAGCGGGGGACCGTCCGCAGACCGGAGCGCGGCCGAGCACCGCGCGCTGCTCGACGCGCTGCCCCGCGACATCGTCGTCGGCGATCCGGGACCGCACGACATGTTCGACGACCGGGTCTACAAGCGCGGCGCGCTCGCCCTCCACGCCCTGCGCCGCGAGCTCGGCGACGACGGCTTTTTCGGCGCCGTGCGGGCGTACACCCGCGACCGGCGACACGGGTCGATCTCCACGGACGACTTCGTCGAGTTCTTCTCGGTGCACACCGGGAGCGGCGAGGTGCGCCGGATCGTCGACCGCTGGATCTACCGGACCGTGCTGCCCAAACTCTGAGCCGGCCGGTGGCCTGGCCGCCGACGGATGTCCGTGGCGGTCAGCTGCAGCACCGTGAGCTGGGCACCGGTGTGCACGGTGTCGGTGTGCACTGTGTCGGTGTGCACGGCGACCGTGCCGGCCAGTCCCGGCCCCGGATCGAACCGGGCCAGGCGCATCGTGTCCAGCGGGAAGCCGGCCCCCGGCCAGGCCGCGAGGTGCGGGGCGGCGGCATCCGTGGCTGCACCCGTCGGAGCGGCGGCGGTCAGCGTGACGGTCAGGTCCCGCGGGTCCACCCGGAGTCCGTCGCCGGTGCACTTGAGGATCGCCTCCTTGGCCGTCCACAGGGCGGCCCGCGCGGCCGCGGCGTCGGCGGGCGGGACGAAGTGGAGGGCGCCCTGCTCCGCCGCCCCGAACGCGACCCGGTCGAAGTCGGCCCGGGAGACGGCCGCCAGGCTCTCGATGTCGACCCCGACCGGTCCAGCGAAGGTCAGCGCGACGGCGACCGCGTCGGCGGCCCGGCTGAGGCTGGCGTGCAGGGGCCAGGGGTGCAGGGTGCGGCCTTTCGCGCTCAGAGGAACGTTCAGCACCGGTCTGCCATGGCTGCCGCCGCAACGGTCACAGGTGCGGTCGATCGACACGTGTCGGGGATCCACGCCGAGGACCCAGGCGGCGGCGGCCGCCAGGAAGCCGCGATCGGCGGCATCCGTTGCCCCGCGCGGGGCGACCACGACGAACACGTCCCGCGTTCGCTCAGCATTCACGCCCCCAACCTACCGCCGGGACCGTCGGAGGCGGCGGGCGGCGCTCCCGACGGATGCGACACTTGTAGCTGCTATATAAGGAGCGCCCGTGGCACTGATCGACAACGCAATCTACGTGAACGGGCATCGAGCCGCCAACCCGGACACGCTCGACGAGACCTACGCGGCCATGAAGTCCCGGAACGGCTTCGCCTGGATCGGGATGTACCGCCCGTCCGAGGCCGAGGTGCGCTCCGTCGCCACCGAGTTCAGCCTCCACCACCTGTCGGTGGAGGACGCGTTGAAGGGCCACCAGCGCGCGAAACTGGAACGCTTCGGGGACATCCTGTTCGTGGTGCTGCGGCCGGCTCGCTACATCGACGCCGAGGAACGGGTCGAGTTCGGCGAGCTGCACGTGTTCGTGGGCCCGGACTTCGTGGCGACCATCCGTCACGCCGAGTCGCCCGATCTCGCGAAGGTGCGCCTGCGGATGGAGCAGGCGCCGGAGCTGCTGGCCCTCGGGCCCGAGGCCGTGCTCTACGCGATCCTGGACCAGATCGTGGACGAGTACGGGCCGGTCGTGGCGGGGCTCGAGAACGACATCGACGAGATCGAGAACCAGCTCTTCGACGGCGACCAGACCGTGGCCCGGCGCATCTACGACCTGTCCCGCGAAGTGATCGAGTTCCAGCGCGCGACGCAGCCGCTGGTCGGCATGCTCGAGGCGCTGCAGAAGGGCTTCGGCAAGTACGCGGCCCCGACCGAACTGCAGCACTACCTGCGTGACGTGCTCGACCACACCCTGCGGGTCGTCGAGCGCGGCGCCGCGTTCCGGCAGCTGCTGGACAACGCGCTCACCGTGCACAGCACCCTCGTCACCCAGCGCCAGAACGAGGAGACGCGCCGCCTGTCCGAGACCAGCGTCGCCCAGAGCGAAGAGGTCAAGAAGATCTCCAGCTGGGCGGCCATCCTGTTCGCGCCCACCCTGGTGGGCACGATCTACGGCATGAACTTCAAGGCCATGCCCGAACTCGGGTGGGTGTTCGGCTACCCGTTCGCCCTGTCCCTGATGCTGGCCATGGGGATCGGACTCTACCTGGTCTTCAGGAAGAACAACTGGCTGTAGGACCCGCCGGCCTGACCGGGGTCAGACGGATGCCTGGGGCTGCGCGTCGAGCCAGGCTCCGACCTCGTCGTCCAGGGTGCTCTTCTCGGCGGGAGTGAGGAACGAGGCCTCGATCCCGTTCCGGGCCAGAAGCGCCAGCCGGTGCGGGCCCAGGCCGAACTCGCGGTCCAGGGCCGTCAAATTGTCGTCGATGTAGCCGCCGAAGTACGCCGGGTCGTCGGAGTTGACACACACGAGCAGGCCGCGGTCCAGCATCCGCATGATCGGATGCCCGGCGAGGGTGTCGATGACCCGCAGCCGCACGTTCGAGAACGGGCACACGGTCAGCGGAACGCGGTCCCGCACCAGGCGGTCGAGCAGGGCCTCGTCTTCCAGGCTGCGGATGCCGTGGTCGATGCGCTCCACCCCCAGCAGGTCCAGGGCCTGCCAGACGTACTCCGGCGGTCCCTCCTCGCCCGCGTGGGCGACCAGGCGCAGCCCGTTGGCGCGGGCCAGGTCGAAGACCTCGGTGAACAGCTCCGGGGGATAGCCGACCTCGGCGGAGTCCAGCCCGATGCCGTCGATCCGGTGCGGGCTCGCGAGGATCTCCCGCAGCAACTGCAGCGCCTCGGCGGCCGGACGGTCGCGCAGGAAGGTCACGATCAGTTTCGTGCTGATGCCGACCGAGTCGACGGCGGCGTCGAGGGCATCGCGCACCCCGCCCAGGGCGGTGAGCAGCGGCACGCCCCGGCTCGTGTGCGCCTGCGGGTCGAAGAAGATCTCCGCGTGCCGCACGCCGGCGGTGCGGGCCCGCTCGAGGTAGGCGCGGGTCAGATCGGTGAAGTCGATGCGTTCCCGCAGCACGTCGAGGTTGCGGTAGTAGAGGTTCAGGAAAGACTGCAGATCGGTGAACTCGTACTGCGCGCGCAGCTCGTCGAGGGAGCCCCACGGCAGGCGCACATTGTTGCGCGCGGCGAGCTCGAGGATAAGCTCGGGTTCGAGTGTTCCCTCGATGTGCAGGTGGAGTTCGACCAGGGGGAGTGTCATTGAACCATTCTCGCCGAGAAGGATCGGCGCCGGCCCTCGCCGCCGCCCCGGCTGTCGTGCGGGTGGTCGCTCGGACGGTCGCTCGGACGGCCGCTCGGACCGAATCCCGCCGAAACGGGCCGTTCTGGCCCCTAATCCCGGTAAAAACGGGCAGCCTGCCGGTGAATCCCAGTTGACTGAAATAGGGTGTCGGTGTGCGGCGCCTTGATAAGAAACTAGATGACAACGGCATCCTGTCGGAAATTCAGGATGCTGCCGCCTCCGACCCTCGCAACTCAGGCCCTCGCAACCCAGGCCCTCGCAACTCCGACCCACGCAGCCCCGACCCGCACGACGCGGCGGCCCCGCACGCGGTCAGCCTCGGTGATCCGTCCCTCGTCGTCGGCAACGTGGCCGACCCGGTCTGGCAGCGCTGGCGCGCCGAACTGGCGGAAGTCGGCGGACGCTCACCGCTCCTGCACTTCAGTGACGGGCCCCGCACCCGGATCGAACTGAGCGCAACCCACCCGGGCGGACTGCCGCAGTTCATCACCGGCAAGACCACGCTGCTCTCGAACCTGATCCGGGACGAGCTGGCCCTGCGCAACGCCCGGCTCGCGGCCGGCGAGATCACCCAGAAGGGCATCGAGCTGCGATCGATGCGCGGCATCGAGTCCGTGCACCTCGCGATCGGCCTGGCCGAGTGGCGCCACGGTGACGTGGACTACACGGCGCCGGTGCTGCTGCGCCCCCTCGCCATCCGCCGCTACGGCCGCGACTTCGAGCTCAAGCTCAAGGGCCAGCCCTTCCTCAACCCCGAACTGGCCCGCGCACTGCACGACCAGTTCCAGATCACCCTGGACGCCGACGCGTTCGTGGCCCTGGCCGTCACCAACGGCGCCTTCAAACCGCAGCCCGTGATCGACCGGTTGCGCGGCCTGACCTCGCACCTGCCGTGGTTCAACGTGGTGCCGCGCCTGGTCGCATCCTCCTTCGCCGACGTGGGCCGCGCGCTCTCCGCCGACGCGGCCCGGCTGGACCACCCGCTGCTCGACGCGGTCGCCGGCAACCAGAACGCCCGCCGGGCCATCGAGACCGCGTACAACCCGGTCGTGCCGATCGGCCAGGACTCCCGGCCTCCGGCCACCGACATCCTGCTGCTCGACGCCGACTCCGAGCAGGAGAACGTCGTGGCGCAGATCGCGGCCGGCAACTCCCTCGTGGTCAAGACGCTTCCCGGCACGGGCGGCACCCAGACGATCGTGAACGCGATCGGCTCGCTCATCTCGCAGCACAAGCGCGTGCTCGTGGTCAGCGCGCGCCGGTCCAGCCTCGACGGCATCGCGCACCGCCTGGTGCAGGTGGGGCTGCCCGGCGTCGCCGTCACCCCGCGCACCCTGCGGCGCGACCTGATCCAGTCAATCACCCGCAACGAGAAGGCCGCCCAGCCCCTGGTAGGCGACGTCGACGACGCGCTCGTGCGGCTGCGCAAGGTGCTGCTCGACTACCGCTCCTCGCTCACCCGCCGCGATTCGGCCCTCGGGGTGTCGGTGCTTGATGCCCTCGGCGAGCTGGCCAGGCTTGCCCAGCTGCCGAGCCCGCCGTCGACCACCGCCCGCCTCGACCGGCGCGCCCTCGAGCGCCTCGCCCATGGCCGGGCCGCCGCGGCGGCGACGCTGATCAAGGCCGCCGCGCTCGGCGAATTCCGCTACGGCCCGGGCGACTCGCCCTGGTACGGAGCCTCCTTCACCTCCACCGCGGATGCGTCCGCCGCCCACCAGCTGGCCAAACGGGTCAACCAGGTCGAACTGCCCCGCCTGCTCGAGCGCGCCGCCGGGCTGGTCGGCCAGACGCGGCTGCGCCCGTTCGAGACGATCACCGAGCTCGGCGTCTACCTGCGGCTGCTGCTGGACATCCGGGAGACGCTCGACAAGTTTCAGCCGGCCGTGTACGACCGTTCGCTGGCCGAACTGATCGCCGCGACCGCCGCCCGCCGCGATTCGCCCGAGATGACCGGCGCCAGCCGCCGGCGACTGCGCAAACTCGCCGATGAGTACCTCCGTCCCGGCGTGCGCGTCAGCGACATGAACGAGAGCCTGCGCCGCATTCAGCAGCAGCGCACCCTGTGGCAGCGCTTCGTCGTGGCCGGCGTCACCCCGGAGGTCCCGGTGGGGATCTCCGACGTGCACGTCGCCTTCCAGCGCGTCGCCGAAGACCTTGCCAGCCTCGACGTTCCGCTCGGCACGGCCGGCACCACCCGCCAGCTGTCGAACCGACCGATCAAGGAACTCATCCACGCGGTCGCCGGCCTCGCCGCCGAGAGCGAGGTGCTCGCCAACCTGCACGAGCGCACCGCCCTGCTCGCCACCCTGCGCGAGCACAACCTCGACCCCCTGATGACGGACCTGTCGCAGCGGCACGTGTCCGAGAAAGACGTCGCCGTCGAGCTCGAACTGGCCTGGTGGCAGTCGGTGCTGGAGACGATGCTCAGCGGCGACAAGGCCCTCCTCAACGCCAACACGCAGGTGCTCGACCGCCTCGAAGCCGACTTCAAACTGGTCGACGAGGCTCACGCCTCGACCACCGGCCAGCTGCTGGCCTGGCTGCTCGCCGAGACCTGGAAGATCGGCGTCGTCGACTGGCCGGAAGAAGCCGATCACCTGCGGCGCCTGCTCCGCGCCGACCGGGCCACCCCCGGCCGCCTGCACAAGGCCGCACCGCACCTGGGCCGGGTGCTCGCCCCGGTCTGGCTCGCCTCACCCTACGAGGTCGCGGGCTTCGACGACCAGATGAGTTTCGACACCGTGCTGCTCGTCGACGCCGGGGCCACTACCCTGGCCGAGAACGTCGGCGCCATCCGTCGTGGCAGGCAGATCGTCGCGTTCGGCGATCCGGTCACGCAGACCCCGTCCGCGTTCGAAACCGGCATCACGGATGCCGCGGACGACCGCACCGTGCAGGAGACCAACGTGGATGCCCTCCACGCCGACTCCGCCCTGGCCCGCCTCGGAGAGCTGCTCCCGACGCTGACCCTGACCCGAAGCTACCGGGCCGGCGGCGAGGACCTCGCCGAGCTCGTCAACCACCGCTTCTACGGCGGCCGCATCGATTCCCTCCCGTGGGCCGGCAGCTACCTCGGCCACGGCAGCCTCACCATCAATTACGTCGCCGGTGGGCACGGCATGCCCGACGCCGACAGCGGCGCCGTCGAGAGCGTCGACGCGGAGGTCGCCAAGGTCGTCGAACTGGTGATGGACCACGCGGTGAAGCGGCCCAAGGAATCCCTGATGGTGATCACGGCCAGCGCGCGGCACTCCGTGCGCGTGCACCAGGCCGTGCTGTCCGCGTTCTCCAAGCGCACCGACCTCTCCGACTTCATCCTGAAAGACCGGGCGGAGCCGTTCACCGTGCTCACCCTCGAGCAGGCCGTGGCCCAGAGCCGCGACCGGGTCATCTTCTCGATCGGCTACGGCCGAACCCCGCACGGCCGCCTGCTCACCAACTTCGGTTCGCTCGGCGAGCCCGGCGGCGAACGGCTGCTGGCCATCGGCATGACCCGAGCCCGGCGGGCCATGGACATCGTCTCCTGCTTCCGCCCGTCGGACATCGACGAGGACCGCCAGCGCCACGGCATCCTGGCTCTGTCCCAGGTGCTCAGCGAGACCGAGGCACGCCGCCACGAAGCCCAGGTGCCCGATGCCAGCGAGGCCATGCTGGTCGACCTGGCCCGTCGCCTCGAGAAGTTCGGCCTGACCGTGTCGCTCGGGCACCGCGGCAAACTGGCCCTGGCCGGATCAAACGCCGGCCGTGCCGTCGTCGTCGAAACGGATGCCGTGGTCGGCCGGTCGAGCCTGCGCGAGTCGCTCCGGCTCCGGCCCGAGGTGCTGCGCCGCCTCGGCTGGCACTACCTGCGCGTGCACAGCTTCGAGCTCTTCAGCAACCCGGACGCCGTCGCCGCGCGGGTCGCCGCGCTCGCGGGCGTCACCGCCCCGCCGTCGACACGGCCGTGACCGCTGACGCCAGCCCTGACGGCGGTCCTCACGGAGTAGCTGACGGCGGCGCCGACCAGCCGGCCGCGGCATCCGCGGAGCCCCGCCAGTCGGTCGTCAGACAGCCCGGCACATCCCGGCGCGCCAAACTGACGCCGGTTCCCGGCACGGATCCCGATCCGCACCCGCCGGTACTGCGCGAGGAGGGCGGGGTCGTGCCCGTCGATCCCGCCGGACCGGGCACCCGCGGCGTCAACGACGACCGGCTGCGCCAGGACCGCCCGCCGCACTGGTGACGCGGGCGCGCTCCGGTCGGGGCTAGAGCGTGTGCTTCGGGCCCCGGTCGAGCGTCGCGCCGGCGGCCAGCAGGTCGCGGATCTCGGTCAGGAGTTCGAGCTCCGTCGCCGGGGCGGCCACCTCGGCGGCGGTGGGGGCGCCGGCGAGACGGCGGCGCTCCTGGGCATGCTTCAGGTGGTTGAGCGGCATGACGAAGACGAAGTAGACCACGGCCGCGACCAGGAGGAAGTTGATTGCCGCCGCGAGCACCAGCCCGAATGACAGTTCAGCGCCGCCGGGAAGCCCGATCACCATCGCTTTCGCGAGGCTCTCCGAGTTGAAGATCGCTGCGACCAGGGGGTTGAAGATGCCCTTGACGATCGCGTTGACCACCGCGGTGAACGCGGCCCCGATGACGACGGCGACGGCGAGCTCGATGACATTGCCGCGCATGATGAATTCTTTGAAGCCCTGGATCATGGTCATACTCCGCTGAGGTGCCGGCGCCGTGAGGCGATGACGGGGGAAGTGGTGGTAGTGGTTAGGAAGACTTGGCGGCCGGGGCGGCGGAGCTCGTGCTGCCCGAGGTCGACTTCGCGGGGGAGGACGAACTCTCCTTCGCCGGCGCGGACTTCTCGCCGGCCTTCGAGTCGGACGAGCCGCCCGACGCCTTCTCGAATTTCTTGTCTGACTTCTTGTCGGACGTCTGGCTCGAGCGCTCGAGGGAACGCTTCGAATCCGAACGGGAGTCATTGCTGTAGAAACCGGACCCGCTGAAGGTCACGCCGATCGACGAGAACACCTTGCGCAGCTTGCCGCCACAGGTGGGGCACTCGGTGAGCGTGTTGTCGGTGAAGGCTTGCTGGATGTCGAACGCGGTGTCGCACTCGGTGCAACGGTAAGAATAGGTAGGCACTGGAACTCCGGCTGTGGGACCGGCCGCTGGCCGAATCCCCGATTGTATAGATGGCTTCGCTAGATTTTACCGGTGTTGGCTGGAAGCCACGTCAACGGCGCATGCGGTCAGAAAGCGATGATCCGCGACGGGGTGACCAGGCCGTCCACCGGCTGGTCGTGCACCTCGCGCGGGACCTCGTCGACGAACTCGTTGTCGTAGATCACGGCGTAGACCGGCGGGCACTTCTCCATCGAACCGAGGGTCTTGTCGTAGTAGCCGCGGCCCCAGCCCATGCGCAGGCCGGTAGCGTCGACGGCCGCGGCGGGCACCACGATCAGGTCGACGTCGTTGATCGCGATCGGGCCGAGCAACTCGCCGGCCGGTTCCGGAACGCCCGCGAGACCCGGGGTCTCGGTCTGGTCTTCGCCGACGGTCCAGTCGAGCAGTCCGTCGTCACGGGAGACGGGGAAGAGAACCCGGATCCCCTGGGACTCGGCCCAGTTCACGAACGGGCGGGTGTTGGGCTCGTTTCGGCTGGACAGGTAGCAGGAGATCGAACGCGCCGACAAATCGAGCGTGATGCTCTGGAGATTGGCGGTGAGGCCGGCCGTCGCGGCGTCGCGCTCCACCGAGGTCATGTTCTGGCGGCGCTCCCGCAACTCGGCGCGGAGCGCCCGCTTTCGATGACCGATGTCGGAGTCCATACAAGTCATCCTAGATGCCGCTAACGTAGGGGCCATGGGGACATCAATTACCAAAGCCGTCATTCCCGCCGCTGGTCTGGGCACTCGCTTCCTTCCGGCCACCAAGGCCATGCCGAAGGAGATGCTTCCGGTGGTTGACAAGCCCGCGATCCAGTACGTCGTCGAGGAAGCGGTCGCCGCTGGCCTGCCCGACGTGCTGATGGTCACCGGGCGCAACAAGAATGCCCTGGAAAACCACTTCGACCGGATGACCGAGCTCGAGGCGATCCTGGAGAAGAAGGGCGATCAGAGCCGGCTCGCGAAGGTGAACTGGGCCACCGAGCTGGCGGACATCCACTACGTGCGCCAGGGCGACCCGCTGGGTCTCGGCCACGCCGTTCTGCGCGCGAAGATGCACGTGGGCAATGAGCCGTTCGCCGTGCTGCTCGGTGACGACATCATCGACTCCCGGGACCCGCTGCTCACGAAGATGCTGACCGAGCAGGGCAAGCGCAACGCGAGCATCATCGCCCTGATGGAGGTCGACCCCTCGCAGATCCACCTCTACGGTGCCGCCGCGGTCGAGGCCACCGATGACCCCGACGTGGTGCGGGTGACCGGACTGGTCGAGAAGCCGGACGCGGCGGATGCCCCGTCGAACCTGGCCATCATCGGCCGGTACGTGCTGCGCCCCGAGGTGTTCGGGGTGCTCGAACACACCCAGCCCGGCAAGGGCAACGAGATCCAGCTCACCGACGCGCTGCAGGAGATGGCGGCGACCCCGGATGCCACCGGCGGCGTGTACGGCGTCATCTTCCGCGGACGTCGCTACGACACCGGTGACCGCCTGGACTACATCAAGGCCATCATTCAGCTCGCCGTCGACCGCGACGACCTGGGCCCCGACCTCCGGCCGTGGCTCCAGGACTTCGTCGCGACCCTCGACTAGGGCCTACCGGCAGCCCCGGCGGCAGGCCGAGCGGGTAGATTGAGGGAACAACATTCTGGAATGAAGAGACGGGCAGGCTGTGGCCATCGCGATACCGACGCTTCATGACGGGCCCGTCACCCTGCGACCGATTCGGTTGCGGGACGACAAGGTGCTCGAGCGGTCCCTGATGGAGAACCGGAGCTGGCTGCGCACCTGGGAAGCCACGAGCCCGTACGCGCCGATGTCGTTCGACACGCGGTCGAGCATCCGCAGTCTCCTCGCTCACTCCCGCGCCGGAAGCGGTCTGCCGTTCCTGGTCGAGTACGACGGCCGGCTGGCGGGCCAGCTGAACGTGTCGTCGATCACCTGGGGATCGTTGTCCTCGGCCACGATCGGCTACTGGGTGGCCCAGGAATTCGCCGGCAAGTCGATCACTCCGACCACCGTCGCGCTGGCGACCGACTATTGCTTCGGCCAGCTCGGACTGCACCGGATGGAGATCTGCATCCGGCCGGAGAACGGCCCCTCGCTGCGCGTGGTAGAGAAACTCGGGTTCCGGTACGAGGGTCTGCGGCGGCGCTTCATCCACATCAACGGCGACTGGCGCGACCACTTCTGCTTCGCGCTGGTGGCGGAAGAAGTGCGCCAGGGCGTGCTCAACCGCTGGCACGCGGGCGCAGTGTCGCCCGACGCAGCCCGGGTGACGCCGTCCGACCTCGCCGCGGCCGCGCATCCGTTGGCCGTGACCGACCGATGACGCGCCGAATGTTCGGTGACACACCCTCGGTAATCATCCCCGGAAGCCCCCGGCGCTCCTACCGTAGGGACCATGAGTAGCGAGGTCCTGGGCGGGGGAGTCATGATCGCGGTCGCCGCTGCCCTGTGGGTGACCTATCTGATGCCGACCTGGGCGCGACGCCGACAATACCTGACCACCGAACGGAACGCCGTGCGCCTTCAGCAGACCCTGCGTATCCTGGCCGAGACCTCCGAAGTGCCGCGGGAGGTTCGCCTCGAAGCGAACGCGCGCACGGTGGTCACCCAGCGCAAACTCCTGGCCCAGGCCGAGGACGACGCCCGGGCCGAGGCCAAGGCCGTGACGGATGCCGCGGCCGCCGCCCGGCGGGCCGCCGCGGCCCGTTCCGCGACGGAGCGTGCGGCCGTGGCCCAGGCCGCTGCAGGCCGTTCCGCGCTCGCCAGGCCCGCC